>JASMAE010000375.1 GCA_030754475.1 Rhodospirillales bacterium | reverse complement strand
CAGAGGCAAGCGATGGCACGCATTTACCTGACCGTTCCCAAGCATCTTCGGACGCTGCACTTCGGGGCCGAGGCCCTGGCCCGGCTCGAAGGCCTGGGAGAGGTGATCACGAACCCCCAGGACCGCGGACCGACGACCGCTGAGGCGATCGCGGCGGCGGGCGCGTGCGATTTCATCCTCTGCGACCGCCTGACGGCGGGAAGCGCCGAGTTGTTCGCGGCGCTTCCCAAGCTCAAGGCGTTCCTCAGGCGATCGGTCGATATGCACGGCGTCGACATCGAGGCCGCATCAAAGCTGGGTATCCTCGTCACCCACGCGGTGCCGGGATTCGTGGCCGCCGTCACTGAGCTCATGGTCGCCCAGATGGTGAATCTCGCGCGCAAAGTGCCGGAACAGGTCATGGCCTACCGCGATGGCGCGATCCCCAAGCTGGGGATGGGAGTCCAGGTCTCGGGCAAGGTTGCGGGCATTATCGGCATGGGGCGCATCGCGCGCCGGCTCGCCGCCATTTTGCAAGCCATGGAGATACGCATCCTCGCCCACGACCTCTATGTGGAAGACTGGCCCGAGGGCGTCGAACCGACGACCTTGGACGGGTTGCTGGGAGAGGCGGATTTCGTAATCCTGCTCGCGGTCCGCAGCGACGAGACCGAGAACATCATGAACGCCGAGACCTTCGCGCGCATGAAGCCGAGCGCCTATTTCGTCAATTTCTCCCGCGGCGGGCTGGTCGACGAGGACGCGCTCTACGAGGTCTTGACGAGCGGCGGTATCGCCGGCGCCGCGCTCGACGTCGGCCGCGAGACCGGCGGCGAGGAAGCGGGCGACGTGGTTCCGGTGCGCCTCGGCGCGCTTCCCAACGTCGTCGCCACGGCCCACACCGCGGCCATGGTTCCGGACGCAATGCTCACCCAGTCCATGACCTCCGTCGAGCAACTCGCCGACATCATCGCCGGGCGAGAGCCGGCCTACGCGCTGAATACCGAGCGCGCGAGCCGGCTCAAGCTCGCGCCGCGGGCGGGCGGGAATCCCTGAACGGCGCGCGTCTCATCGGATGAAGAAAAGCGGCGGCCAAGAGCGGATCGCAAATGATCGGAATCGCAATGCGGTTCCGATCAGCCGCGTGAATCCGCTCGATTTCAGTAACTTTAGACCAGATTCACGTGGTCGGCGGACCGCGCCTACGCAAATCCAACCGACCACGATCTGGTCTAGAGGGCCGCCGCCTTGCGAATAAGGTTTCAGCCCCAAGCCGTCAGGACGCGGCTTGGCGCGCCGTGGTCGCCGCCTTCTTGCTTTTCTTTCGGGCCTTTTGCTTGCGCTGGTATGCGCGCCACGTCATCGCCCACTGCTCGGGGTCGTCGAGGGCCTCGGCGTTGATCTTGTGGACGGCCTGGTTGTGCGGCGCGGTCTTGACGATCTCGGAGTTTTCGTAGGCCTCGGCGACCACGTGTTCCAGCACGTCGCACCAATAATCGATGTCCTCCTTCGACCAAAGCTCGCCCGCTTCGGGCGTCAACGGTTCCGGGAGCAGAAGCGGCTCGTGGCTCAGAAACGGGGCGTCGATCCCGAAGTCGGTCATCCGCGCCTGGACGTCCACGCAACCGACGCCCGTATCCTCGCGCATCTTCTCGAGGCTGTAGCGGGTCATTTCCATCCGCCTCTGCGTCATGTGCGGATGGGACTTGGTGATGCCACGGATCTTCAAGATGCGCTTTTCCATGTAGTTGTTGGCGAGCACCGAGAGACTCGAACCCTCGTCGATGCCTTCGGCGCCCATGCAGCGCGACCACGAATACGCCTTCACCACCTGGGGCACGTTGCCCCAGAACTCGCGTACCTTGCCGAC
>JASMAE010000374.1 GCA_030754475.1 Rhodospirillales bacterium | reverse complement strand
AACGCATCGTCGCGTTTATGGACGAGTACGGCATGGAGGACCTCGAGGCATTGACCACCGTGGTCCAGGACCGGGCCGAAAAGGCGATGCGCGACGCGATCCGCGAACTGCCGGACGGCGTCTTTAAGGGCGAGATCTGGGGAAGCGCTTTCGGCACGCCCGAGTGCTTTCCGATCAAGATCACCATCGCCGGCGACGAGCTGGAGGTGGACTACGAAGGAACGCCGCCGGAGCGCGAATCAGGCGCCTCGAACTCCACGCTCAGCTTCACCATTGCGTACACTTGCTACACCTTGAAATGCATGCTGACGCCAGACGTGCCCAGCAATGCGGGCTGCTACCGGATGTTCACCATCAAGGCGCCCGAAGGAAGCCGGCTGAACACCCGTAAGCCCTCGGCGGTATACTTGCGCACCCGCACCACCTGGTATTGTCCCTCCAACATCCTTTACGCCATGGCGAAGGCCGCGCCCGACAAGGTGCAGGCGTTCACGGGGTTTCCCACTTCGCACCTCTTCTACGGCCGCGACGCCGAGGGCCGCGTCTTCGACGACCACCTGTTCCAAGGCGGTGGCCAAGGCGCTTCTTCCAAGCAGGACGGGAAATCGGGACTGTTGTGGCCGACCACCGCCGCCGACACCTCGATCGAGCTGTTCGAGAGCCGCGCCCCGATCCTGGCGCTGACACGGCAGTATGTCTCGGATTCCGGCGGCGCCGGGCGCTACCGGGGCGGACTCGGCCAGGTGATCCGGTGCCGCAAGCTCTACGACGACGGCTTGCCGGCTGACGCGCGGCTCTATCCCATCGGGGTCGGCATCGAATCGCCGGGGTTGTTCAAGGGCCAGCCCGGCGGACCGACCCGGGCACGCATACTCGACTCCAAGGGCGACGAGCTCAGCGACCTCGGCATCGGCGGAATGTTCAGCTTCAGGAGCACCGAACACGTAGGCGAGTTGCTGCTCGCGGGCGGCTCGGGCTACGGCGATCCGCTGGAAAGGCCGTATGCGGAGGTACAGCGCGACCTTGACGGCGAGTACGTCACGCCCCAGGGCGCCGAGCGCGACTATGGATGCGTCGTGGGCGCGGACGGAAAAATCGACTCAGCCGCCAGCGACGCGCTGCGCGAGCAGCGGCGCAAAGTGCTGGAGCCGGCCCAGTAGGCGGGCGACTGCTGAGCCGATCGTCCGGCGCGGGCCTTCCCTCCGCGCGGCTTCGGGAGGCGGGCGTGTTCGTCCCCGCGGATCGAATCACGGCATCACGGAAGCTGGCCTTGCGTCCGCCCCAGGCTTTCGCCGAGCCACGCCGAGAACGCGGCCCCCGCCGGTCCCATGACTTCGGGCGAGTACGGCTTCAAGTCGGGCGCCACTCGTAGCGGAAAGTCCATCAACGGCGCGATGTCGCTTTCGGGCTCGATTCCGGGGGCGATCTCCTTCAAGAGCCAGCCATCGTCGGTGAACGCGAACAGGCCGCGCTCGGTGATCATGGTCAGCCGTTGGCCCTTGGCGAGCGCGGACGCGCCGGAGAACGTCAGGTGCCCGACGGCGCCCACCAGCTTCTTTTTGGTCCCCTGGTCGATGACGCGCACACGGCCGTCCGCGACCGCCACCCGCGCGCCGCCGGCGGCGAAGTTGCCGCAGATGAAGAGCCTCGGCGTGCGATGGGTGATGTCTATGAAGCCGCCGACGCCGACGAGCCTTCCTGCGAAGAGGCTGACGTTCAGGTTGCCTTCGGCGTCGGCTTCCGCGAGGCCCAGGAAGGCGGCGTCCAACGCGCCGCCGGTATAGAGATTGAACGTGTCGTTGGGATCAATGATGGATTCGGGGTTCACGTGGGCGCCGAAGGTCGGAAGCCTGGTCGGAAGTCCCCCGATGGCGCCGTGCTCGGTCGAGACCGAGACCCGTTCCTCGCACCCCGCCTCGCGCAGCAGCCGCGGGATGTCGCCCGGCAGCCCGACCCCCAGGTTTACGAACCAGCCGTCACGCAAGAACGCGGCGGCGCGCGCCAGGATCACGCGGCCCGGGCCCTCGGGCATGGACGCGCGGTCGATCTCGGCCGCCACCTCACCCGTCAGGGTCGGGTCGTGCCGCGAGGCTTCGGACTGGGGCGCGTCGGGGGCGAGCACGACGCCGTCGACCAGCTCGCCCGGAACCGCGACCAGGCGCGCATCGAGGCTATGGCGGTCGACGATCCGCTCGACCTGCGCGAATACCCGCCCGCCCGAGGCCTTGGCCGCGGCGGCGAGCGAGAGCACGCCGAGACTGAGCGGCTCCTTTTCCATGGTGAGGTTGCCGTGGGTATCGGCCGTGGTCGCCTTAAGCAACGTTACATCGATCGGCAACGCGCGGTAGAACAGAAGCTCGCGACCATCGAACGTCACGGTCTCGACCAAGTCCTCGGTCGCGGCCTGGTTAAGCTTTCCACCGCCGTTGACGGGATCGACGAAGGTCCCCCGACCGACGTCCGTCAGCACGCCCGGCCGCCCGGCGCCAATCTCGCGCAAAAGGCTGTAGAGCACGCCCATGGGCAGGTTGTAGCCGGCAATCCGGTTCTCGAGGATCATCGGCATGATGCGCGCGCCCTTGAACGGCGGATAGGCCGAGGCGATAACGCGCCGGGTCATGCCCTCGTGGGCGAAGCGGTCGATGCCGGTCCCGGGTGTGATGGCCGCGTTGCACGGCTCGAACGCCGTCAAGTCGCGGGGGTGGCCTTCTTTCAGGAAACGCGCCTCGAGCGCCGCGAGCAGGTGGTCCACCACGAGGATGCTCGCCGTCCCCGGAAAGGCGATGGTGGCGCCGTCGGGGATTAACTGGGCGACCGCTTCGGCCGTCATGATCTTGCTCATGGGCGCAGGATTTCGGAACCGGGCACGGACGTAGCGGACCAATAGACCAAACTCGTCACGCAGGGTAAAGGCGCGATGAGCCCGAAAGCGACTCGCCCTCGTCCAGGGACTATGCTGTCGGCCTTCGCCGACGGACGTCACCGGCAAGGAGTGGCAGCCAGCGATAACTTACGGAGGATCGAATCCCGATGAGCGCCGACGTCGTATCCCCTTACGGCCGGACCGAACCCCGAGTGGGCGATAGCGCCCAGGTCCGAAAGACCATCACCGTCGCGGACCAGGGTCTCTATTCCGGGATTTGTGGGAACATGCATCCGCTTTACGTCAACGAGGTTCATGCGGCGTCCACCGAGGCGGGCGGACGGCTGGCCTTCGAGCTCGTGGTCGCGGCGCTGGCGACCGGCCCGCTCGCCGAACTCGGCGGGGCGAACCGCCGTATCTCGGCCCTGGATCTGCGCTTTCCGGCGATAACCCGGGTGGGCGACACCGTCGCCGCGCGGGCCGAGGTGACCGAGGTCGCGGATGGCGATGCGAGGTGCCGAGTCAGCTGCGTGCGCGACGAAGGCGATACGGTCGTCGCCGAAGGCACGGCCGTGCTGTCCGAGGTGCGTTGACGCGGGAGATCCGGCATGTACGAGATCAAGACTTGGGACGAGATCACCGTCGGCGACAAGGTCAGCATCGCCAAGACCATCACCGAGGCCGATTCGGCCCTCTACGGCGCGGCCACCGGTGACTTCGGCCCCGTCCACGTGGACCAGGGCTACGCGAGCAAAACCATCTTCGGCCAGCGCATCGCGTCCGGCATCATGGTCGGCGGCATCTTCACCTCGATCCTGACGAGCCACTTGGTCGGGATCGTGCCGGTCTCCATCGAGGACCGGTTCTGGTTCACCGGCCCCGTCAAGTTCGGAGACACCCTCACCATCGAGGTGTGGATCGCCGACAAGAACGCGGACGATCGCTCCATCGTCTGGGAGGCGAGTGCTACGAACCAGGACGGCGGTGAGGTGCTGACGGCGCGCGCGACCATGAAGTATCCGCGTCGCCCGCCGCCCCGGATGTAGACGCCGGTGGCACCCGTCGGCTTCGAGGCGCTGCGGTCGCCGGCCCGCACCATCACGGAATCGGACATCGCGCTGTTCGCCGCGATCACCAAGGACTCGAGCCCGGTCCACACCGACGCGGCCTACGCGAACGCAGGCGTCTTCGGCCGCCGGGTCGGACACGGCCTCTTGGGCCTGTGCCTGGCCGAGGGACTGCTGAGCCGCGCGCGCCCCAAGGGCGCGATCGCGCTGGCCTGGGAGTGGGAGTTCACCGAGCCCTTCTTCATCGGCGACACGTTGTGGGCCGAATCCGAGCCCGAGACCGCGCGATCGCACGACTTCGGTACCGTCGTCGACGAACGGATCGTCGTATTCAAGAACGACGGCGTGCCCATCCAAAAGGGCCGGCACCGCCTCGCCCTCGGCGATGGCGACGGATCGCTGGGCGCGCTCGAAGGCGCGTCGCACAGCG
>JASMAE010000373.1 GCA_030754475.1 Rhodospirillales bacterium | reverse complement strand
CCGTCCAGGTGCTTGGAAGTATCGACGACGATGGCCTCGGCCACCGTCTGGCCGCACTGGGACGTTCCGCCGCCGCGGGCGAGCACGGGCGTTCCATGCTCAGCCGCTATTTCGACCACGCGGACCACGTCGGCGGCGGTGCGCGGAACCACCACGCCGATCGGCTCGATCTGGTAGATGGAGGCGTCGGTGCTGTAGCGGCCGCGGCTAAACGCATCGAACAGAACCTCGCCCTCGATCTCCCGACCCAGCCGGCGGGCCAGATCGGCGTCGCCGATACGCGCGCTTTTCTTCTCTCGTTGGGGCTTGGTCGTCACCCGTGGCCTCCTTCGCGATCTCCCCCGCCGGTCGAGGTTCGGTCGCCGGCGCGGCGCCGTCAACGATTAGAGCGGATCACGTTTGATTGAAATTGCATCGCGATTCCAATCAAACGTGTGAATCCGCTCGACCTCAAAAGTGTAGACCGGATTCACGCGGTCCGTGGATCGACTCTGGCAAAACCGCGCGGCCGCGATCTGGTCTAATGGTTGAACCGGGCGCGGGCCGCTGGCATAACCCGAACACCGTCGGCCGATCCGAAGAAACCGAACCCATGCGCGATAAGAGCCGCGACATTGGACGCCAGCTCCTGCAGATACCGGGACCGACGAACGTCCCGGAACGGGTCTTGCGCGCCATCGCGCGCCCCACTATCGACCACCGATCGCCCGAATTCGCCGATCTCACCCGCCGGATTCTCGACGGCCTAAAGCTGATCTTCAAGACCTCCGGCGCGATATGCATCTTTCCGTCATCGGGTACCGGGGCGTGGGAAGCAGCCCTCGTCAACGCCCTTGCGCCTGGCGAGCGCGTGGTGATGTTCGAGACCGGCTACTTCGCGAAACTGTGGCGCGAGATGGCCGGGCGGTTGGGGTTGCAGGTGGATTTTATCGAATCGACGTGGGGGAACGGGGTCGATGCCGGCCGCATCGAGGCTTTGCTGGCCGACGACCGGGACAAACAGATCAAGGCCGTCTGCGTCGTCCACAACGAAACCTCGACCGGGGTCGCGAGCGACGTCGCCTCGGTGCGCCGGGCGATCGACGGCGCCCGCCACCCGGCGCTGCTGATGGTGGACACCGTCTCGTCGCTTGCATCCTTCGATTTTCGCCACGACGACTGGGGCATCGACGTCACGGTTTCGTGCTCGCAGAAAGGCCTGATGCTGCCGCCCGGAATCGGGTTCAACGCCGTCAGCGCAAAAGCGCTCGCGGCGGCGAAGACAACCCCGAACGCGCCCTCGTACTGGAGCTGGGAGGCCGCGCTCGCGGCCCTTGGCGGGGGCGGTTTCCCCTATACGCCGCCAACCAATCTTCTGTTCGGCCTCGCCGAGGCGATCGCCATGATCGAAGACGAGGGTCTTGAGAACACATTTCGCCGCCACGCGCGTCTCGGTCGCGCCACGCGGGCCGCGGTCGCGGCCTGGGGCTTCGACACCGTCTGCAGGCAACACGACTGCCACAGCGATTCCCTGACCGCGGTCGTCATGCCCGAGGGCGTGGATGCCGACGCCTTTCGCCAGCGCGTGCGCGCGCGGTTCAACGTCGCGCTTGGAAACGGTCTCGGAAAGCTCGCCGGCCGCGTCTTTCGGATCGGCCATCTCGGCGACATCAACGAGCCCATGCTGATCGGCGCACTGTCGGCGATCGAGATGTCGCTGGCCGGTGACGGCGCGGCGCGTGAAGGGCGCGGCGTCACCGCTGCCATTGAAGCGCTCGCCGACGAGACATCGAGCGTCCCCGCCGGATCGAAATAAAGAGGAGATCGTGACCATGGAATACCGCAGACTCGGCGCCAGCGGGCTCAACGTTTCGACCATCTGCCTGGGCGCGCTGATGTTCGGCGACCGGACCAACGAGAAGACCGCGGGACGGATCGTCGCCCACGCCCGTGAGGCCGGCGTCAACTTCATCGACACCGCCGACGTGTACGCCCAGGGGCGTTCGGAGCGCATCGTCGGCAAACTGATCAAGCGCGACCGCGACAACTGGGTGCTGGCGACCAAGGTGGGTTTGCCCTCTTCCGGACCGCCCAACCGCTGCGGCCACGGCCGCAAATGGATCATGCAGGCGATCGACGAGAGCCTCGCCAGACTGGGGACCGACTTCGTCGATGTCTACTATCTGCATTGGTATGACCGCGAAACGCCGCTCGAAGATACAGTGGGCGCGCTCGCAGACCTGGTCCGCGCGGGAAAGATCCGCTACTGGGGCTTCAGCAACTATCGCGGCTGGCAGGTGGCCGAGATGGTTCGCCTCGCCGATCGGATCGGGGGGCCGCGGCCGATCGCCGCGCAGCCCAACTACAACGCCATCAATCGTCAGATCGAAACCGAGTATTTGCCGGCCTGCGCCCACTATGGTGTCGGAGTGGTGCCATACGGGCCGCTCGCGCGCGGCGTGCTGACCGCCAAGTACGAACCGGGGAAGCCCCCGCCGAAGGGCGCGCGCGCCGCCAACAAGGCGTTCGTCCAGTCCTTTCCCGGCCAGGTCATGGCGAAGACCGATCTCGAACGGCGCACCCTCGTCCGGGTACAACGGATCAAGGCCCGCGCCGAGCGCCGCCGCATGTCCGCCGGCCAGTTCGCAGTTGCCTGGGTG
This sequence comes from Rhodospirillales bacterium, assembly GCA_030754475.1. Classification (GTDB taxonomy): domain Bacteria; phylum Pseudomonadota; class Alphaproteobacteria; order Rhodospirillales; family JASLLV01; genus JASLLV01. Next base: position 2,329 of record JASMAE010000373.1, on the reverse strand, counting down.
CTCAACAACGCGCTCATCTCGTCGGTGATCGCCGGACCGCGGACGTTCAGCCAATGGTCGGAGTACTTGAAGGCGCTGGATCACGAATTCACGGCCGCGGACGAGGCGTTCATCGACCGCCTGGTTCCCCGCGGCCAATCTTCGGCGCCGCCGTTCAACGATCCCCGCCTGCCGGTGGCGGGTCGGATCGCCCGGACGCGCTCTATCGCCAATGGCCGGTGAAAGCCCCCGGGGCGGCCCGCCCGTGCGCTCCCGATGACGGAAAATTCGTTGGCATCCGCTTTTTGATTGACATTCGGCGTGCCCGATGATGGATTTGGGCGCCCGCGCGGGTCTGGTCGCGAACCAAAAGCTCCAAATGCGTCGAGAGACGTATGCGAAGGGCCAGGGTGGGTGAAACTCGCTCTTTGATCCACTGGGAGGTTTTTTCATGCTGAAAAGAGTCATTGTTGCCGGCGTGGCTGCGCTGGTCGCCGCCGGTTTCTTGGCGCCGGTTTCCGTCGACGCGCGGAACCTGGACGATATCATCAAGGCCGGCACCATCAAGATCGGTGTTCACCCCAATGGTGGCGTGCGGAGCCAAATCAACCCGAAGGGTGAATGGGAAGGCTTCGACATCGATATCTCCGAACGGCTCGGCGAAATGCTGGGCGTGAAGGTGGAGTACGTCCCGACCGAGACCCCGCAACGCATCCCGAACCTGGTCTCGGACCGCACCGACATCCAGCTCGGCGCGCTGACCCGCACGCCGGATCGCATGAAGGTGATCGACTATTCGGTTCCCTTGCACACGGAATCGATGGCCGTCCTCTACACCTCCAAGCTCGACGAGAAGATCCCGAATCTCAAATCCTGGCGGGATCTCAACCGTGAAGACATCACGGCGGCCGACTGCCGTGGCTGCTGGCCGGTCAAGTGGGTGCAGAAGAACCTGCCCAAGGTCAAGATGATGCTGGTCGACAGCGGCGCCGATTCGACGCGCGTGGTCGCCCAGGGTCGGGCAGACGTGATCATCGAGAATCTGGACTTCTACGGGACGTACACCGCGCAGTATCCCGACGTGACGTGGAAGGTGCTGCCGGACGTCATCGCGACCGAGTATTGCGGCATCGGCGTGAAGAAGGGCAACGATTCGGTCCGTCATTGGCTGAACGCGGCCATGTTCTCCATGCAGAAGGCCGACTTCCACAACGAGGCGTGGGAGAAGCACTTCGGCTCGCGGCAAGTGGTGCCGGTGGTACCGCAACCCTATTTCTAATCGATCCTTCGACCTGTCGCCGTCCGGTGAGAGCCGGACGGCGGCGGTCTCTTCCGACATAACCTGATATTTTTTTGCGCGTTTGTCGCGGGTGAGAGCTGACGTTGTTTGACTACGTATTCCAGTGGCGCGAAGCCTTTAGCTATGTCCCGTATTTTCTCGGCGGGATGTGGGTCACTTTCCACCTTTCATTTCTCGGGTTCTGGTCGGGATGCCTCGTCGGTCTGTTCGGGGCGCTCGGCAAGACCTACGGCGGGCCGATCATCACCTGGATCGTGAACGCTTACGTCATCATGTTCACGAACACGCCGGGCTTGGTCACCGCGTTCTTCATCTTCTACGGCTTGCCCGAGTACGGCATCTTGCTGTCGCCCTATGAAACCGTGCTTCTGAATGCGATGCTGAACGCCGGGGCCTACATCACCGAGATCATGCGTGGCGGCTTCCTTTCGGTCCGCGCGACCGAGATGGAGGCGGCCCAGACGCTGGGGTTCTCGATGTTGCAGTCGCTGCGGCTGGTGATCGTGCCGCATATCGCGAAGGTGCTGTTCGCGCCCCTTAGCAATTTTTACATCTGGATCATCCTGGGCTCGTCGGGGGCGTCGATTTTCGGCGTCGAGGAGCTTACGGGACGGGCATTCAACGTGGCGTCCGAGACGTTCCGGGCGATCGAGATCTTCTCGATCACGGCGGGGTTCTACGTGATCCTGACCATCATCGCGAGCGCGGTGCTGGCATACCTCGGGCGCGTCGTGTTCCGGGTGAAAGCGAAGATATTCTGATGTACGAATTGTGGGTGGACCAAACGACGCGCTTTTTCACCTGGGTCAACGCCTGGTTCTGGTTTCAGGCGATGGTGAAGACCATGGCGATGACGGTGATCGGCTGCGGAATCGGTGCCATTCTTGGGTACATTCTGGTGTACATCCGCAGGACCCCCGGTTGGTTTTGGTTCTGGGCCCGTTGGCCGATGATCGGCTACGTCGAGATCTTCCGCCGGATTCCGTTCCTGGTGCTGCTGTTCCTCGTGCTTTTTGTGCTGCAAGGGATCGGCCTGGACGTCTCGCTTTT
>JASMAE010000372.1 GCA_030754475.1 Rhodospirillales bacterium | reverse complement strand
CGGCGCCGGCCCCGTCGGCGGCGACGATCCACGCCCGCCCGGCATGGGTGTCGAAGGCGATAACGGTGTCGAACAGCCCGACGACCATGTCCTTGACATCGAGGCCGGTTCGCGCCGGCGCGGGAAGTCGCTCGAGGTGGCGGGCGAGCTCGTAGCCGAGGAAACCGGCGGCGCCCCCTTGAAACGGCGGCAGATCCGGCGCCGTGATCGCGCCTCGACCGGCAAGCTCGCGTTCGAGCACCGTGAACGGATCGCCGGCGCACTCGACGCCGTCGAGCGCGACGCGTTCACCGGCGGTGATGACGCGGTAGGGATCGGTGGCGATGTAGCTGTAGCGGCCGCGTCCGCCGGCGGGCGCCGCGCTGTCGAGGAACACGACCATCGGATCTTCGGCGAAGGCGGCGGCCGCGCAAAGTGGGTCGCAATACGGGATCTCGCGGCCCACGGGTGGCAAAGCGATCGCGCGCCTCCGCATCGCCGGACCGGCCAGGGCGTCTTCGGGCCGCGCCGTCACGGCTCAGCGCCCGCAACCGCCCGGGCCAGCGTTTCCCCGATCTCGCGGTTCAAGACCTGATCGGCGATGGCGTCGAGATCGGTGGATTCCCGATTGACGATTACCAGTCGCGCGCCGCCCCTCTTCGCGATCACCGGAAGCCCCGCGGCCGGAAAGACGACGAGCGAGGAGCCCACGCACAGGAACAGATCGCACGCTTGCGATTCGTCTTGCGCCCGGCCCATGGCTTCGACCGGCATTGTTTGGCCAAACGAGATGGTGGCCGTCTTGACGATACCGCCACAGGCGCGGCAAACGGGCAGAGCGCCACCGGCGAGAAAGGCCTCGCGGATGGGCTCGAGCGCGTGGTGGGCGCCGCACGTGAGGCACGCGGCATAGGTGGTGTTTCCGTGAAGCTCGATCACGTGCTCGTCGGGAACGCCCGCCTTCTGGTGCAGCCCGTCGATGTTCTGGGTAATGACCACGCGCGCCGTGCCGCGCCGTACCAGCTCCGCCACCGCCTCGTGACCGCGGTTGGGCTGGGCCGCGGTAATGGCCTCGTGGCCTTCGAACTTCCGCGACCAGTATTCGCGCCGGGCGTCTTCCGATTCCACGAACTCGTGGAAGTCGATGGGGCGGGTACGCTCCCAGATTCCGCCGGGGCTTCGGAAATCGGGGATTCCCGATTCGGTGCTGATGCCGGCGCCCGTGAAGACGACGGCCCGGCGCGCCGTGGCGAGGGCTTGGCGCAACTCCTCGAGCGACGGATCGGTGCTTTCGTTTTGCATGATCGAGGTGCGTTTTGGCAGCGCGGCTTGGCCGCCCGGCCGCGCAGTCTATCAGACAGGCGTGGGCCTCGCGATCGGCCGCGATCCCGGCTCACGGCTCGGTCGACGGAAACGCCTCCGTGGCATCCACCAGGATCCGGCGGCTGTCGCCCCGACGGTGCGTGAAGCCGACGCGGTCGAAGAATTCGAGCACCTCGATCGAGAGGTTGCGCCCGATGCCCGAGGCGTCGCGAAAGCTGGCCGCCGTGAATATGCCGTCGTCGGCATCACCAGCGAGTGTCTCGGCAAGGCCCGCGAGCTCGGCGAGCGTGTGCGGCGGAAAGTAGCGGTTCTTGGCGACCCGCACCACGTAGCCCAACGACTGGGCACGCCCGAGGAACGCCTCGAGCGGGCGCAATTCGATCGCAAGCGCGTCTGTGAGCTCGCGCAGTCTGGGCGGCCGCAATCCCCCCGCCTCGATCAGCGCGCCCGCGCGCGCCCAAAGCGCCGCATCGGCGGGACCGAACCGCGGCCGGTGCGCGGGCAGGTGAACGCACGCGCCCGAGCGCGCCACGACGCCTTCGCGGGCGAGTGCGCGGATCAGCGCGGCGAACGTCTCGGGCGGAATACGCGCGGACAACGATTTGTTGAGTGCGTCCTCGCCGGGCCCAAGCGTCTCGGGCGCATCGTCGTGCCAGCGACCAAGCCGGGCCACCACCGCTTCTTGCAGCTCCTTCCAGCGGGCGGGCGAGAAAGCGATCGGACCCGCCGGGCATTGCAGCGACACCATGGCGATGCGCGCCGACAGCGCCTGGGCCTCGGTCTCGTTTAGGTTTCGAGCGACGGCGAAGCGTCCGAGTTCTACGCCGCCCGGGCTCGCGTCCATCAGCCGCGCGAGCGCGGCCGCCGGATCGTCATCGGAAAGCACCGCGAGGACCGCGCGCCGCACCTCGGTCGCCCTTCCACGGGCCGGCGCGAAGGGATCGATGACGGTCCCGCCGGCGATAGTGCGCCGGCCCGAACGGTCGCGAAGGATGAAGCGGTCGCCCTTGAGCGCCCCGATCTCGGCGTCGAGGACCAGTTGCACCAACCCTTGCGTGCCGGGCGCGATGCTTCGCCCGTCGAGCACGGCGAGTCGCCCGGTGGCGTCGGCGGCACCCAGGTGCACATGCACCGAGGCCTGATGGCGGAGCGCGCGTTCCTCGCCCGCGAGAACATACACGCGGGAATCGAAGCGCGCCGTCGGTGCGTGCGCGCGCGTCTCCACCAGCCAGTCGCCGCGGTGCACCGCTTCGGTGTGCAGCTTCTCGCCCGCGAGGTTGATCGCGCAGCGTTCGCCGGCCCGACCGTCGCGCGATCTGCGGTTCTGGGCGTGGATGCCCCGCACGCGCACTTCGACGCCAGCGGGCGACAGCACGAGACGGTCGCCTTCGCGGACGATTCCCGAAAACACTGATCCCGTGACCACCAAGCCGACGCCGGCGAGGGTGAAGCAACGGTCGACCGCGAGGCGGAAGTTGCCTCCCGATTGGCGCTGGCCGAGGCTTCGCGCCGCCGCTTCGAGATGCGCCCCGAGCGCCTCGATGCCGGCGCCCGTCGCCCCGGAGACCGGGAACACCGGCGCCGCGTGAAGCGCAGTTTCGGCGAGAAGGCCCCGGGTCTGCGATTCCACCTCGGCCACGCGGTCCGCAGGCACGCGGTCGATCTTGGTGAGCGCCACGGCGCCCGCGGAAACGCCGAGCAGATCGAGGATCGCCAGGTGCTCGGCGGTCTGCGGCATGGGCCCGTCGTCGGCAGCCACCACCAGCAAAGCGAAGTCGATGCCGGCGACACCGGCGAGCATGTTGCGCACGAAGCGCTCGTGGCCGGGCACGTCGACGAAACCGAGCACCTTGCCGTCGGCGAGCGGCCGATAGGCGAAGCCGGGCTCGATCGTCATGCCGCGGCGTTTCTCCTCAGGGAGACGATCGGTGTCGACGCCGCTCAGCGCCTTCACCAGCACCGTCTTGCCGTGGTCGATGTGGCCAGCGGTGGCGACGATCATATTTCCCCGCCTCAACCGGCGGACAGTTGATCGAGCTGGGCCGCGAACGCGTCCTCGTCGTCGAGGCAACGCGCGTCCAGCCAAAGTGCTGCGTCATGGACGCGGCCGATCACCGGGACGGGCAGTGCGCGAAACGCGCTCTCGATCCGGGCCAGCGCCGCGCCGGCGCCGCGCCTTCGGACCCGCGCTCGGATGACGACGGCGGTGCTCGGAAGCCGGCTTGACGGCAACGCGCCGCTGCCGACCTGGCTTTCGGCCGGCGCGCAGTCGACCTGGACCGATTGCCCAAGCGCCGCGGCGATCCTAAGCGCCAGGCGGCCCGCCAAGGCCGCGATCTCTTCGGGTGGCCGAGCCATGTGGCGGAGCGTCGGCAACGCGCGGACCAGGCGCTCGGGATCCAGATACAGGCGAAGCGTGGCCTCAAGCCCGGCGATCGCGATTTTGTCGAGGCGCATCGCCCGGCGCATGGGGTTGCGCTTGATCCTGGCGATCAGGGCGCGGCGCCCGGCGATCACGCCCGCTTGCGGTCCGCCGAGGAGCTTGTCGGCGCTGAAGCACACCAGATCAGCGCCCGCGTCCAGCACCTCGGCCGCGGTCGGTTCGTGCGCGAGGCCGAAGCGCCGAAGATCGACCAGGCTGCCGCTGCCAAGATCGACGGCGAACGGAAGCCCGTGGTCGTGGGCAAGCGCACCAAGTGCCTTTTCCGGCACGCAGGCGGTGAAGCCCTCAATCACGTAGTTGCTGGTGTGCACTTTCATGATCAGCGCCGTCCGCGGCCCCAGGGCGGCGGCGTAGTCCTCGAGATGGGTGCGGTTGGTGGTCCCCACCTCGATGAGCCGCGCGCCGGCGCGGGCCATGATGTCGGGCATGCGAAACGCGCCGCCGATCTCGATCAGCTCACCGCGCGAGACCGGCACGTCGCGGCGCAGCGCCAGCGTGTTGAGGATCAGCATGACGGCGGCGGCGTTGTTGTTGACGACGGTCGCGGCCTCCGCCCCGCACAAGCGGCAAAGAAGCGCATCGAGATGGGAATCGCGATCGCCGCGCCGGCCCCGACGAACGTCGTATTCGAGGCTCACCGGCGCGCGCGCAGCCCGCACCATCGCCTCGATCGCGGCCTCGGGGATAATCGCCCGGCCGAGGTTGGTGTGCAGCACCGTGCCCGTTAAGTTGAAGACGGGTCTGAGCGTCGATTGCGCGGCCGCCGCCAGCCGCGACGCGGTTCGATCCGATACGGTCTCGATTGCCGCACCCGCATCGGCCGACGCGCCGTCGCGCGCAATCTCGGCGCGCAGCTCGGCCAGCGTCTCGCGCACCGCGTCCCGGGTCGACACGCGCCCGTGGACGGCTGCGAGCGCCACGACGGCGGGCGCGCGCAAGACCCGGTCGACGGACGGAACGGCGGCCTGGGCCGAGGTTGGCTTGCGCGGCATTGGGAATCACCAGCGTGCGCCCACGGCGCGGACAGGTGTCGGCATCTTCCGCACGCGCCCGCCCCGCTGTCAAGCGAGAGCACACTCCGGCCAGACCGAGAATTTGCAGAAACAACGCCCGGGACGTTGGCCCTTCAGCGGATCATGCCTGTTGTGCGCCCAACAGCAGACTCGGACGCACGGTCCTCGGTACAGTCGCACCTGACCCATAGCCGACATCCAACTGTCTCTGATCTACTGGACCCCCCGCGGGTCTGACATCAGCGCCTATGGGAAAGATTGAGGTAATTGCGTAACGGAGGATTTCTGTCTCATCTTCGTTCCCTTCGCGGCGGCGTGATCCGCTGTTAACGGATTGGGCCTTCCGAGGGTTCCGGGCTTCCGGTGAATTTGGCGATCAAGGCCAGGAAACGCTGGGCGAAGTCCCTAAGTTTGGCCTCGCCCACACCGAAGACCTGGCTGAACTCGGCCTCGTTTGCCGGCTTGTCGCGAGCCATGACCACCAGAGAGCGGTCGTTAAAGATGACATAGGCGGGCACGCCCCGTTCCCGCGCCAAATCTAGCCGCAGATCCTTGAGAGCCGCGAACAAATCCTCGTTGACCCCGGATCGGTCGGCGCCCACCGATGCCGGTGCCGCCCGGCTGGTCGGGCTTCCCGAACGGGTGGTGTCGCGGCGGAAGCGAAACACGCCGCCGTCATCCGCGAGGGACCTGCCGTCCTTTTTCAAGCTGAGGCCGCCATAGCCGGTGATGTCCAGCCGCAGATAGCCGGCGGCCACCAGTTGGCGAAGCATTGAGCGCCATGTGTCCTTGTTTTCCTCGCGGCCAATGCCGTAGGCGGGGAGGAGGTGGTGCCGCAGGCTTCGGATTTTTCCCGTATCGGCCCCGCACAGCACATCTATGACATGGGCGGCGCCGAACCTTTGACCCGTCTGTTCAATGGCGCTCAGGGCGCTTCGGGCATGAGCTGTGCCGTCCTCCATAATTGGCGGGTCCAGGCAGATGTCGCAGTTGCCGCAAGGCTTCGCGTCCTCGCCGAAATAGGACAGCAGCGCCCGCCGGCGGCACTGGGGTG
>JASMAE010000371.1 GCA_030754475.1 Rhodospirillales bacterium | reverse complement strand
TTATGGTGAGCGTCTTGCCCGCGATAGCCGCCACGACGGCGGGCGGAGTTTCGCCGCCCTTGAAGGCGATGCCCGCGTCCACGATTGCCCGCAGCGACGCCGCGTCCAGACGATCAAGATCGAGAAAATGCCGGATCTCCGCCATTTCACGCGGAACTTTCGCCCAGCTCTCGGCAGCTCGCATCCAGGATCGTCATCGCCTCGTCGACGTGGCGATCCTCGATGATCAGAGGCGGCACGAAACGCACCACGTTGTCGCCGGCGGGGATCGCGAGCATGCCGTGGTCGAAGAGCTTTGCGACCAGCGCCTTGTTCTCGCCCACGCACTTCACGGCCTGCATCAGGCCGAAGCCCCGCACCTCGGACAGCACACCAGCATGGTCCGCCACAAGGGCTTCGAGGCGTGCGCGAAACCGCGTGGCGACGGCCTCGACGCCGGTGAGGAACCCGCCGGAAAGGACGATGTCGAGGACGGCGTTGGCGGCGGCCATCGCCAGCGGGTTGCCGCCGAAGGTCGTGCCGTGGGTGCCGGGCACGAGCGATGCGAACTGCTCGCGGACCAGGCACGCGCCCACCGGAAAGCCGCCGCCGAGACCCTTGGCGACGGCCATCACGTCGGGTTCGATTCCCGCCCACTCGTAAACGAACAGCTTGCCCGAGCGGCCCATGCCGGACTGCACCTCGTCGAAGAAGAGCACGAGGCCGAACTCGTCGGCGATTTCGCGAAGTCCCTTCAGATACTCCATGGTGGCCGGAAAGATGCCGCCCTCGCCTTGGATCGGCTCGACCAGGATCGCGGCCGTCTCGGGCGTGATGGCGGCCCGCATCTCGTTCAAGTTTCCGAACGCGACGTGGTCGAAACCGCCGACCACTGGATCGAAGCCGTCCAAGAGGTGGCTCTGGCCGCCGGCGGCGATGGTCGCGAGCGTGCGTCCGTGGAAGGCGTTGGTGCAGCAGATGACGCGATAGCGCTCCGACTGGCCGGCCTGGTCGAAGTGGCGGCGCACGATCTTGAGCCCGCATTCCATCGCCTCGGCGCCGGAGTTGGTGAAGAACACCGTGTCGGCGAAGGTGGCGTCCACCAGGCGCTGGGCCAGTTTCTCCTGGCCCGGGATGTAGTACAGGTTCGAGCAATGCCAGAGCTTGCCGGCCTGGTCGCGGAGCGCGTCAACCAGGTGCGGATGGCAGTGGCCGAGCGCGGTGACCGCGATTCCAGCACCGAAATCGAGGAATCGGCGGCCATCGCTGGCGGTGAGATAGGCGCCCTCGCCGGTTTCGAACGCAACGTCGGTACGGGCGTAGGTCGGCATGACCGCGTCGATCAAGGGAAGCTCTCCTTCAGCGCTGAGGGTCGGTCGGCGAGACTCGCGGCGTCCCGGAAAGCCGGGAAGTATCGAGAGGCCCGCCGGCGATGTCAACGTGCGGGGAGGGCGCCGCCGCCGGCCGGCCCGGTCGCGCCCCCGTTCACGGCCGCGTCGCATCCAATTTGCGAGGCGGCGGGGCCATTTTCACCCGTGTTCGGTCCCGATTGGTGGCATGATCGGGCGATGTCCGGTTCCCCGATCACCGCATCCGGCCGCCGCCGCCGCGGCCCCCGGAAAGCGACCGAGAAATCGCTGAAAAATGCGGCGTTTTTTTACCTCGCCCGGTTCGATGCCTCCGCCGAGAAGGTCCGCCGCGTGCTCTTGGGCCGGGTCGTTCGCTCGGCCCGGGCCCACGGCACCGACGCGAAAGAGGGTCGCCGGATCGCGGAATCCGTGATCGCCAAGCTCCTCGGTCTCGGACTCCTCGACGACCGCGCCTACGGCGAGCGCAGGGCGGCGGCACTGCACCGCCGTGGGACGCCGATACGCGTAATCGCCAGGCGACTCACCAGCGACGGCGTGGCCGCCGACGACATCGATGCGGCCCTCGCGAGCCTCGCCGGAAACGCGGCTGATTTGGATCTTGCCGCCGCCGTTGCCTACGCGCGGCGCCGGCGCCTCGGCCCTTACCGGATCCGGCTCGCGGACCCCGGCGTTCGGGCCAAGGAATTGGCGGCCTTCTCGCGGGCCGGTTTCGGGTACGCAGTGGCCCTTCGGGTCGTGGATACCGCCTCGGCCGAGGCGCTCGACCGCGTGGCGGCGGATTTGGACGAAGAGCGGAAAATGGGATGAGCGTGCGTGGTGGCTGGGCGCGCTCTCAGCCGTCCTCTTTCGGCGCCTCTTCGCGAACCGGAGGTTCGGCCGTGTCCGCGCCCTCGAGGGCAATGCGGGCGGCGGGCGCGCGTCCCGCCTTGTCCTCGCCGAAAAAGAGTGTTCGGTGGGGGAAGGGGATCTCGATCCCAAGTGCGTCGAAGCGCTTCTTCATGCGCCGGTTGAACTCGCGCCCGACCGTCCACTGCTTGATGGGCGCGGTCTTGAAGCGCGCCTTGATGACGACGGCGGAATCGTCGAACTTGTCCACGCCCATCACGTCCAGCGGCTCGAGGATGAGCGGGCCCAACTCGGGATCCGCTTGCATCTCGGCGCCGATCTCGCGCAGGACCTCGGTGACGGCGTCGGTGTCCTCGCGGTAGGCGACGCCCACCTCGAAGAC
>JASMAE010000370.1 GCA_030754475.1 Rhodospirillales bacterium | reverse complement strand
TTCAGTCGATCTTAGCCGGCCGCGGATAGGCCGAGACCGGAACAATATCACGAAATTCCGACAAAAGACAGGAGGATCAGAATTCTATGCGCCTTCTTTCGGTCGAGCCTCGGCGAAATCTTCGAAACCCTTGAATTCGCGTCAGCTTCCGGCTCCCGGCTTAGGACTGAAGTGGCTGAACTTGTCGGTCACTTCACGCCATTTCTCGGCGTCTGCCGGCGGTTCGCCCTTACGTGTAATATTCGGCCATTTTTCCGAATACTCGCGGTTGAGTTCCAGCCATTTCTCCAGGTTCGGCTCGGTATCGGGGACGATGGCTTCGACCGGGCATTCGGGTTCGCAAACCCCGCAGTCAATGCACTCGTCCGGGTGGATGACGAGCATGTTTTCACCTTCGTAGAAGCAGTCGACGGGACAGACTTCGATGCAGTCCATCAGCTTGCACCGGATGCAACTTTCCGTAACGATGTAAGTCATCTTTGTCTCCGTTACCCGTTCACTGGTGCGTTTTTCGCGCGCGGCCGGCGCTTAATCGCCGGGGACGGGCGCGAGTTGAAGCCAACCGAGCGCCCGTTGGCGTGCCGCCCCGCTTTCCCGATCGGGCACGTAGATCAAACCGGCCACGCGGCGCACGAGCGCGGCTTCGTAGTCGTGAAGCTCGCCGTCGGCGTAGGCCACGGCCCACAGCATCTCGATCACCCGGACCCGATCCTCGTGCGTGAGCCCCTCCTTGATCGCGCGGGTGAAGGGGTAGAGCTGAACGGAGTTGTCCGTGGCCCGAACCCCCGCCTCGACGAGCACCCGCACCGCGTCCCCGTCGAGATCGAAATGGCGGGTCAGCAATTCTTCGATGGTGTTCCGTTCCGCGTCGTCGATGTCCCCGTCCATGTTCGCCGCTTCCACGAGAAGCGCGGCGACCGCCCTTTGAAGTTCGTCGGGGCCGCCCGCGGCTCCCGTCAGTTGGCGGGCGTCCTCGCCGCGGAAGATCGATGCCAAGCGCATGAACATGGCCTTGCCTATCACAACGTCCAAGCCGTGTTCAACCCTAGGAAACTTGTGGCTTTTCAGGCGATCCATCAGGCGCATCGCGGACCGCCCTAAGGACCGCCGACGGAGGTGCCCGCCACCTCCACCTCGAGCGACTCGTAAAGACTGTGTGCCTCCGATGCGGGACCGCGGCGCCCGGCCATCGCGTCAATGCGGATCACGTACACGTGGCTTCCGAGGGGAAAGGTCAGTACGTAGCCGGTTCGGATCAAAAAATGGGCCTTGGTGGTGCGTGTGCCGTTGACGCGCAATCGTCCCGAGGCGCAGAACCGGGCGGCTTTTGAGCGGCTCTTGAAGAAGCGCGCGCACCAAAGCCAGCTGTCGAGGCGCTGCGATGGCGCGGTCATTTTACCGGGCCGAGTGCGCGAAGGCCTTCGAACGGCGAGTCCGACCGGGCCGGTCGCCGTTGGCCGTGCTTGCGCCGCACTCCGGGCTTGCACCGGCTCGCGCGGACGAATCGGCGATCGCCGTCAATCCGGATCTCGCGGTATCCGAGCGCGATCAGGATTCCCGCCAATTCGTCGATCCCGCAGCCGGCGTTGGACAGAAGCTCGGGCGCGGCCGCGAACGGACCGTCTTGGGAAAGCGCCCAGACCCTGGCCGCCAACCGTTCCAGCGTGTCGACCCGGACCGCGACCGCTGCCAGCGGCCGGTATCCGATCGATTCGTAGAAACTCGTCGGCACGCCGTCTTCCATCGGCACCGTCACCCGCCCCGGTGACGGTGGGGTAGGTCCTTGCGCTTTGGCATGGACGCGCCACAGCAACGCCCGCATCTCGACGGCGCCGGGGCGGACGAGCGCGGGCACGAACACGCTTTCCCGGCCCAACCGGACATCGAGGGCGCGGAGCGCCTTGCGGTCTTCGCGCCCCAAGGCGCCGATCAGGCGGGCCACGCGACGCCGCGGTATGGATCCGAGAGATTCCACGATCTGATAGCCGATGCCGCGGGCCGGACCGGACATGGCCGCGTCGCGGACCCGGAACAACGGTGCCAGTCGGTCGGCCAGGTAGCTTTCGAGCCACGTCGCGGCGCGTTTTCGGATTCGCTCGCGTGCCTGCGAATCGGCCGTGCCGTTGACCAGCGCTTCGAGTGCAGGTTGAAGAACGTCGGCTCCGGCGACGAGGCGCGCGACGGTATTCCCCTCCCACCAGATTCGGCCCCCTTCGTCGAGCGAACAGGTATCGGCGGCCGCCGACTCCAGGCGTTGGAGCCGTATGGAGATCTCCGAACCCAGCGCCTGGCGGGCGGCGTTGCGCACCGCGCGTGCGGCAAGCCCGTCGCGGGCGTCGGGGTCGGGGAGGAACCGGAACCCTTCGATCCGGCCCACGAACTCGCCTTCGACGTGGACGTCTCCGGTCGCGTCCACCGCCGCGGCGAGCACGTCTCTGTCCTTCATGCGGCGCAATAACACCGAGGTGCGGCGATCGACGAAACGTTGGGCCAGGCGGGCGTGAAGGGCGTCGGACAGCCGGTCCTCGACCGCCCGGGTGCGTTCTCGCCAGTGGTCCGCGTCGTCGAGCCACTCGGCGCGGTACGAAACGTAGGTCCAGGTGCGAATGTTCGCGATGCGCTGGGCCAGCGTCTCGATGTCGCCGTCGGTACGGTCGAGGCGGCTGACGTGGGCGGCGACCCAATCCGTCGGTAGCCGGCTGCCGCCGTCGCCGTCCGCGAGGTGGCGGAAAATTCGTGAGAGCAGCCGCCTGTGGCCGTCGGCCGCGGTCTTGCCGAAGTCGGGGATCTGGCACACATCCCACAAAAGTCGCACCGCCTCGGGGCCGTTGGCGCGCTTGGCGATGATCGGATCGCGGACGAGATCGCCAAGGGTGCGTTCGTCTTCGGCCTCGCGCGCCCGGATCAGCTCGCGGCTCGGCGGCCGTTCGGCGAGGCTGGCGACCAAGGCGTCGACCGAGGTGAATCGCAGCTTCGCGGTGCGCCAGAACAGGGACCGCAGCGGCTCGAAGCGGTGGTTTTCGATGCGCTCGACGGCCTCGCCGTCGAGGGGGCCGATATCCCCCGTGGTCCCGAAGGTTCCATCGTTCATGTATCGGCCCGAGCGACCGGCGATCTGACCGAGTTCGGCGGGGGTGAGCAGACGCGGACCCCGGCCGTCGAACTTACGCGTGCCCGCGAAAGCCACGTGTTCGACGTCCATGTTCAGGCCCATGCCGATGGCGTCGGTGGCGACCATGTAGTCCACCTCGCCGGCCTGGTACATGGCGACCTGGGCGTTGCGCGTGCGCGGCGACAAGGCGCCGAGCACCACCGTCGCGCCGCCGCGGTGGCGGCGAAGGAGTTCGGCAATGGCGTACACGTCGGCCGCCGAAAACGCGACCACGGCGCTCCGGGGCGGCAGCCGCGTGACCTTGCGCTCGCCTGCGTAGCGAAGGATCGAGAACCGCGGCCGCGAAAGGAACTCGACGTCCGGAACCAGCTTTCGCATCAAGGGACGGATGGTGTCCGCTCCCATGAACATGGTCTCGTGCTCTCCGCGCGCGTTCAATAGCCGGTCCGTGAACACGTGGCCGCGGTCCGAATCGGCGCACATCTGCACCTCGTCGATGCCGAGGAACGAAACCGGCCGTCCGAGCGGCATCGCCTCGACCGTGCACAGGAAGTACTTGGCGCCGGGTGGGACGATCTTCTCCTCGCCGGTGATTAAGGCGACCTGCCCCTTAGGCTTAATGCGCACCGCCCGATCGTAGTTCTCGCGCGCCAGCAGGCGCAGGGGAAACCCGATCATGCCGCTCGCATGACCGAGCATGCGCTCCAGCGCCAGATAGGTCTTTCCGGTGTTGGTGGGGCCGAGGACGGCTATCTTGCGAACGGCGCGGGTGCGAATTTGCATGGCTTAGGATCGCGTCTCGCCCGCCGCTCGGGTTCAAGCGCCCGGGCGTGCGCATCGGGTTGGGTTCAGCGCGGTCCTTCTCCTTTCGACACCATTGGAACGAACGCAACGGGAAGCACGTTCTCGCGCGCGAGCGTGCCGTCGTCGTTCTTGACCGCGCGAACGAGGGTTTGGCTTTCGTACACGCGTCCGACGGGTATGACCAGGCGGCCGCCGGTGCCGAGCTGAGCGACCAACGCCGGCGGCACCCGTTCGGCCGCCGCGGTCACGATGACGGCGTCAAAGGGCGCAAGCTCCGGCCACCCTTCGTGGCCGTCGCCGGTGCGCACGTAAATCGTTTGGTACCCGAGCTCGTCCAAGAGCGTGCGGGCACACTTGGCCAGTGTTTCGACCGTCTCGATCGAATAGACCCGGAACGCGATCTCGGCCAGAACGGCGGTCTGGTAACCCGATCCGGTCCCGATTTCGAGGACGCGGTGGTCCGGTTCGAGGTCCAGCAATTCCGTCATCAGCGCGACGATATAGGGCTGCGAGATGGTCTGGCCGAACCCGATGGTCCAGGGTCGGTTGAGGTACGCATAGCCGACGTCCCCGGGCGCGAGGAAGCGATGGCGCGGCACTTTCGCCATCGCCGCGACCACGCGCGGCGACAACCGCTCACGGCCGATCCACTTCTGGGTCTCGCGCACCTCGACCTCGATCTCGTCCACCAGGCGCGCGCGCTGCCGCGTCAGGTCCGCCTCGGTTTTGGATGGCATGGCCGTCGTCACCCGTATCTCGCCGCATCCAGGCGTTCCCGGCCTCGCGGCCGGACAGGGGGCAAACGGCGCCGCGGGCGCGCGACGCTTCGTTCGCGACGACGCGAAGTCGTCTACGAGACGATGTGGTGCTTGCCGATCGGCTTGACGGTGCTCGCTTGCGGTCCCTCGTCCCCCGTCGATTCGGTGTAGCGGACCTCGCTGCCCACGTCGAGCGCATCGAAGGATCCTTCGACAACGCTGTTTCGGTGGAAGTAGATCTCCTGGCCGTCGGAGGCGGCGATGAAGCCGTAGTCCTCGTTCGGAAACAACCTTACGATACGGCCGTGCGGCGGTGATTCGTGGCTCTTGATCTGCCCCCGCCGCCGCTGGACGCGGCGCTTGAGCTGCCGCCTGGCCGCGTTGAACGCGTCTCGAAGCGCGACGAGCACGTCCTCGTGCGCACGACGGTCCTGGGGCTCCCGATTCACGACGACCTGGCGCTTGGGAAGGTTTATCTCGACCTGGACGTGGAATAGGTTGCCCTTGCGATGGCTGTGATGCCGCCGCTCGACGACCACCCGGCAGCCGACGATTTCGCCGCTGTAATTTTCCAGCTTTTGGACGCCGTCGCGGATCTGCTCTTCGAGCGCGTCCGAGTGGTCGAGACCGTTGAAGACGACTTGAAGCGGTGTTTGCATCTCTGCTCCGTCGCGCGAACGCACGAGACCCGAAGCCCCATGACGAAGCGCCCCGCAATATTGTCAGATCGAAGCTGACCGTGGCCTTGACGCATGTCAATGCCCGATCAAGCGCTTCGGACGATTGGTGGGCTCGACCACTAGCGAGAGCAACGGATCGGGCGGCGCCACGGGCGTCATGGCCTTGCCGGGCGTTGCGGCATCGAGCGGATCGCTTTTGACCCGAACCGCGACGCGGTCGCAACCACGCGCCCATCCGCGCGATTTCAATTTGGTCGGAGCGTGCCGTTACCTCCGGATTTCGAGGGAGAGCGTCGCCGCGCCCAAGATGCGGCTGTCCACCGCGGATTGAATCAGCGCCGCGCAATAATCGGCGTCGGCGGTCATTTGGTTGGCGAGGGGCGCCGGGACAACAAGCTCCTCTCCGCGCCACGCGCCGAGCGGGCGCAACCCCGTGACCACGTTTCGGTAACGAAGCGTTTGGCCCCGATTCTCGCCGGCCTCGATCGTGCTCACGTGCTCGTGGTCGTAGACGACGATCCACACCATTGCGTTCATCGCTTCCGCGGGCGCGTCCACCACGTCCACCGTCAAGCCGCCGTCGTCGCGGCGCCCAAGCCGCAGCGAGGCCGAGGTTCCGCCACGCGATTCCTTGATGCCGGCGAGAATCCGCGCCCGATCGGAGCCGGTCACCTGCACCGATCCTTGAATTACCATCTGCGGCGTATAGACGTAGTGGAGACCGAAGCGCCGCGCGTATTCGCGCTGGCGCCCCGCGTGTTCGGCGCTCGCGAAGGGATCCTTCCAGCCCAGGTAGTCCCAGTACGCGACGTGTAGGGAAAGCGCGAGGACGTCTTCGCGGTCCGAAAGCTCGCCGAGGATCGCATCCGCCGGCGGGCAGCTGCTGCACCCTTGAGAGGTGAACAGCTCCACCACTGTAAGATCGCGCCCCGCCGCGTCGGTGGCCGGGCCCAGAGCGACAATGACCGCCGCGCCGAGGGCTGCGATCAACGATTTCCAGTTTGGCGCCATGACCACTGAGATAGCGGTTGGCGCCCGACGCGGCTAATCACATGGCGGTGATGGCGCGGTGATGGCGCGGGTCAGGCCGCTTTCGCGGTCAGGTTTTCGAGCATGTACTGAAGGATGCCGCCGCTTTTGAAGTATTCGACCTCGTCGGCGGTGTCGATGCGGCACAGAAGCCGGGTCTCGAGCTGGTCTCCGTTCGCGCGCCGGATCCCGAGGCTCAGCTCCATGCGCGGTTTGATGCCGCCTTCGAGGCCGGTGATGTCGAACGTTTCGCTGCCGTCCAGTCCCAGGGTCGCGCGGGTCTCGCCGTTCGTGAACTGAAGCGCCAGCACCCCCATGCCGACGAGATTCGAGCGGTGGATGCGCTCGAAGCTCTCGACGATCACGGCGCGCACGCCCAGCAGGCGCGTGCCCTTGGCGGCCCAGTCACGCGACGAGCCCGAGCCGTATTCCTTGCCCCCGATCACCACCAACGGCGTGTCTTCCGCCTGGTAACGCATGGCGGCGTCATACATGGGCAAGACCTCGCCCGAGGGCAGGTGCCGGGTCACGCCGCCCTCGGTTCCCGGGGCCATCTCGTTGCGGATGCGGATGTTGGCGAAGGTGCCCCGCATCATCACCTCGTGGTTGCCGCGTCGTGCGCCGTACGAGTTGAAATCGTGGGGTTCGATCCCATGCGCGATCAAATAAGCCCCGGCCGGGCTCTCCTTCTGGATCGATCCGGCGGGCGAGATATGGTCGGTGGTCACCGAATCGCCGAGGATGGCGAGCGGCCGGGCTCCAATCACGTCGGTGGCGGTGGCCACCGCGGCCCCGGAATCGAAGAACGGCGGATGGCGGACGTAGGTCGATTCCGGATCCCACCGGTAGGTCAGGCCCTCGGCGGTCTCGATCGCCTGCCAGGCCTCCGGTCCGGCGAGCGCGCCCCCATAGCGGTTGCGGAACATCTCGGGCGTCAACATCCGCTCGACGGTCTCGCGGATTTCCTGGTCGGTGGGCCAGACGTCCTTGAGCGTCACCGCGCTTCCGTCGGCGCCCACGCCGAGGGGCTCGTTGAGCAGGTCCACCTTGAGCGAGCCCGCGAGCGCGAATGCGACCACGAGCGGCGGCGAGGCGAGGTAGTTGAGCTTGGTCATCGGGTGCACGCGGCCTTCGAAATTGCGGTTGCCGGAAAGGACCGCGCCGACGGCCACGTCACTCGACTCGATGGCCGTGGTGACCGGCGTCGGCAGGGGACCCGAATTGCCGATGCAGGTGGTGCAGCCGTATCCCACAAGTCCGAAGCCGAGCGCGTCGAGGTGCTCCTGTAATCCCGCCGCTTCCAGATAGTCCGTGACCACTTGGCTTCCGGGTGCGAGCGAGGTCTTGACCCAAGGCTTGACCTGCAAGCCTTTTTCGCGGGCCTTCTTGGCCACGAGACCAGCTGCGACCAGCACCGACGGGTTGGATGTGTTGGTGCAGCTGGTGATCGCCGCGATCACCACGTCGCCGCCTTGAATCGCGTGGTCCATGCCTTCGACCGGCGTCGGTTGCCCTGCGCCCATCTCGCCCAGCACATCGCCCACGCTGGCCGCAAGCGCGGAAAGGGAAACGCGATCCTGGGGACGCTTGGGGCCGGCAAGCGACGGTTCCACGGACCCGAGATCGAGCTCCAGGGTTTCGGTGAACACGGGCTCGGCGTCGGCATCGCCGCGCCACATGCCCTGGGCCTTGGCGTAGGCCTCGACCAGGGCTGCGTTGTCGCGGCCGGTAAACCGGAGGTAGCGCAGCGTCTCGGCGTCGATGGGAAAGATCCCGCAGGTGGCCCCGTACTCGGGCGCCATACTGGCGATGGTCGCGCGGTCGGCGAGCGAGAGCGTCGCCAAGCCGTTACCGAAGAACTCCACGAACTTGCCGACGACCCCGTGGCCGCGCAGCATCTCGGTCACCGTGAGCACCAGATCGGTCGCCGTTGTCCCTTCGCGAAGCGCGCCCGTGAGACGCAGCCCCACCACCTCGGGGATCAGCATGGAGATGGGCTGGCCGAGCATGGCGGCCTCGGCCTCGATGCCGCCCACGCCCCACCCCAAGACCCCGAGACCGTTGACCATGGTCGTGTGGCTGTCGGTGCCGACGACGGTATCGGGGTAGGCAAGCTGGACGCCGTCGCGCTCGGTCGTCCAAACGGTCCGGGCCAAGGATTCGAGGTTGACCTGGTGGCAGATGCCGGTGCCCGGAGGCACGACCCGGAAGTTATCGAACGCGGTTTGTCCCCAGCGCAGGAACGCGTAGCGCTCGCCGTTCCGCCGAAACTCCATCTCCACGTTGCGGTTGAACGAATCGGCATGTCCGAAGCTGTCCACCATGACCGAGTGGTCGATCACCAGATCAACCGGGGACAAGGGGTTGATCAAATTCGGATCGGCGCCTCGGTCGGCGACCGCTTGGCGCATTGCGGCCAGATCGACCACGGCCGGCACCCCGGTGAAGTCCTGCATCAGGACGCGGGCGGGACGGAAGGCGATCTCGCGGTCGGCGCGCTTCGCGCGCGGCCACTCGGCCAGCGCCCGGATGTCTTCGGCGGTTACGGTGCGGCCGTCCTCGCACCGCAGCAGGTTCTCGAACAGGACCTTCAGCGAGTAAGGCAGGCGCGCGACGTCGTTGAGGCCCGCGTCCGCGGCGGAGGCGAGGCTGAAGTAGTCGTACCGCTCGCCTGCGACCTCGAGGGTCCGGCGAGTTCCAAGGCTATCGTTTCCGTTTGCGGGCACGGTGGGCCTCCTCTTCCCGGGCAATCCGTTACTGGCTTCAGGGCCGGAAACTACAAGATTTTGGTGTCGTCCAGAAAATTCAATCCACTTCATTCTCGGCGATGACCCAGGGCTCGGCGCGCGCCGCCTCCGACCATGCACCGAGGGCGGGCAGGGCCATCACGGTGTCCCGGTACGCGCCGCACGCAGCGTCCAGTTCGACGCCGTAGGTCGCGAACCGCGTTGCCACCGGCGCGTACATGGCGTCGGCGGCGGAAAAGGCGCCGAACAGGAACGGCCCGCCGTCGCCGAAGCGGTGCCGGCAATCGCCCCAGATGGCCTCGATTCGGGCGATGTCGTCGGCCACCCCCGGCCCCCGGCCGCGGCCGGGCAGGGACTTGCGCAAGTTCATGGGCATGTGGGCGCGCAAGGCCGCGAAGCCGGCGTGCATCTCGGCCGACACGGCCCGGGCCACGGCCCGGGCCTCCGCGTTCGCCGGCCACAGGCCGCGGTCGGGGAAACGTTCGTGTAGATACTCGATGATTGCCAAGGTCTCCCAGACCGTGCGCCCTCCTTCCTCCAGCACCGGCACCCGACACGAAGGCGAGCGCCGGGC
>JASMAE010000369.1 GCA_030754475.1 Rhodospirillales bacterium | reverse complement strand
CCTCGCCCGAGTGGCGGATCAATTCGCCTGGTCACGTGGTGCGCGTGGCGGCGCGCGGCTGCCCGCCGCGGGATTCGGCGGTCCGGCCCCGCAGATTGGGTCACGTGCTTCTGTTCACCTCCGATCTTGACCGCCAACACGCCTTCTACGTAGACGTGCTCGGCTTTCGGCTTTCGGACCGCTGCCAGGACGTCGGATTTTTCCTGCGCACGTGGGGCGACAGCGATCATCACGTGCTCGCCTTCTTCGCGAGCCACGCGCCCGGTTTCCACCACGCGAGTTTCGAGGTGGGCAGCCTCGACGAGATCGGCGTCGGCGCCAGGCGGATGCTGGATAGCGGTTACCGAGACGGTTGGGGCCTCGGCCGGCACGTGATCGGATCGAACTTCTTCCACTATATCCGCGATCCGTGGAACACGATGGCCGAGTACTTCTGCGACATCGACCATATCCCTGAGGACGCGGAATGGGACGTTCGGAATTGGCCCGAGGAGGATTCGCTCTACCTCTGGGGTCCCCGCACGCCCGCCGACTTCGCCCACAACTTCGAGGCGCCAGCGCACGCCGCGCCCTGAACGCCGTTCGTCCGACCGCCCGGCACTAGCGGGGCGCTGAAAAACCCGATATGAATGCCGCCCTTCGGAGGATGCCATGGGATCCGAGACCGAAAAGCTGGTGCTCGCGCTGCCCCGGGGGCGGATACTTGCGGACGTCACGCCGCTGCTCCGGCGCGCAGGCGTCGAGCCCGAGGCCGCGTTCGAAGACCCCAATTCGCGGAGGCTCCGCTTCGCCACCAAGCGCGGCGACGTGGACATCGTTCGCGTGCGCAGCTTCGACATCGCCACCTTCGTCGCCTTCGGCGCGGCGCACCTCGGCGTTGCCGGCAACGATGTCCTGATGGAGTTCGACTCGCCGGAGATCTACACGCCGCTGGACCTCGGCGTCGGTCGGTGCCGTCTCAGCGTCGCCGAACCCGCCGAGATGGCGCCCGGCGACGATCCCGCGCGTTGGAGCCAGCTTCGGATTGCCACCAAGTACCCGCGAACGACGCGGCGCCATTTCGCCCGGCGCGGCGTCCAGGCCGAGTGCATCAAACTCTCGGGCGCGATGGAGCTGGCGCCGAGCTTGGGGTTGTGCCGCCGCATCGTCGATCTGGTCTCCACCGGCGAGACCCTCAAGGCCAACGGACTTGTCGAAGTTGAGTTGATCGCGCACGTCACCTCGCGGCTCGCCGTCAACCGGGCCGCTTGGAAAACGCGGTCCGCGGAGATTCGTGGCTGGATCGACCGCTTCGAGGAAGCCGTCGATGCCCTGGCGGCTTGACACCGACGATCCGCGGTTCGAGACCGCGTTCGCCGAGTTCCTCGGGGCGCGCCGCGGTGCCGGCGCCGACGTCGCGGCCACGGTCGCAAGTATCGTCGCCGACGTGCGCGAGAACGGCGACGCCGCCCTTATCGCCGCATCTGAACGGTTCGACCGGGTCCGGCTGACGCCCGAAACGCTCGCGGTGCCGGCCGACGATCTGGCGGCCGCGCTGTCAGCGGTGGCGCCCGAGGTGCGGTCCGCCCTCGAGATGGCGGCGGCGCGAATCAGGGACTTTCACGTCCGCCAGCTTCCCGACGACCTGCGCTTCGACGATGACGCGGGCGTGACGCTCGGCCTTCGGTGGACGCCGCTCGCCTCGGTCGGGGTTTACGTCCCCGGCGGCACCGCCGCCTATCCATCGTCGGTGCTGATGAACGTAGTCCCCGCCAAGGTCGCCGGCGTCGAGCACGTGGTGATGACGGTGCCGGCGCCGGACGGACGGCTCGACCCCCTGGTGCTGGCGGCCGCCCGACTTGCCGGCGTCGATACGGTCTATCGCGTGGGCGGTGCCCAAGCGGTTGCCGCGCTCGCGTTCGGGACCGCCACCATCGATCCCGTCGACAAGATCGTCGGGCCCGGCAACGCGTACGTGGCCGAGGCCAAGCGCCAAGTGTTCGGGATCGTCGGGATCGACCTGATCGCCGGCCCGTCCGAAATCCTGGTGCTGGCCGACGCCGGGAACGATCCGGCCTGGATCGCTGCCGACCTGCTGGCCCAGGCCGAGCACGACGCGTCGGCGCAAGCCATCCTCGTGACCGACGACCCGGCCTTCGCCGACGCGGTTCTTGAGGCGCTGGAGCGGCATCTGATATCACTGCCGCGCGCCGCCATCGCCGGGGCCAGCTGGCGCGATCACGGCGCCGTCATCGTCGTGCCTGCGCTTGCGGACGCAGTGCCGTTGATCGACCGTATCGCGCCCGAACATCTCGCCCTCGCGATCGAGGACGCCGAAGGGATCGCGTTCCGCGTTCGCAACGCCGGCTCCATTTTTCTTGGCCGGCACACGCCCGAAGCTCTCGGCGATTACGTCGCCGGCCCCAATCACGTCCTGCCGACGGGACGAAGCGCCCGCTTCTCTTCGGGGCTTGGCGTGTTCGACTTCGTCAAGCGGACGTCCCTGATCGGCTGCGATGCCAGCGGGCTTAGGACCCTTGGTCCCGCCGCGATCACCCTGGCCGAGGCCGAAGGGCTGCACGCGCACGCGCTTTCGGTGGCGATCCGGCTGCGGGTGGACGACGGTTGAAGGGCGCGCGCCCGTGCCCCGGCGTCAGACGATCGTCGCGGTGACCTTCGACGAAAGCACGATTGGACGGGGAAGCCGCCTCGCCGAACACGAACGTCGCATCGCCGCCGTCGACTTGGCCAAGGACAATCACTTCGCCCCGGTGGGCGGACTCGACGGCCCCTACCACCTATGCTTAAGCGTTGTCGAGCACCGCTTGGTATTCGACGTGCGCTCGCCGGACGGCGAGGCGCTGAGTAAATTCACACTGCCGCTGCGCCCGCTGCGTAGTCTTCTCAGGGACTACAGGCTGATCTGCGACAACTACGTCCAGGCCATCAAGACCCAGCCCGTATCGAAAATCGAGGCCATCGACATGGGCCGCCGCGCGCTCCACAACGAAGGCGCCGAGAGCCTGCGAGAACGCCTGCGCGCGAACGCCTGCATCGACGACGGCACGGCGCGGCGCCTGTTCAGCTTGATCTTCGCGCTTGTCTCGCGGGACTGAACCTTGGGCTGGGACCGTGGACCGGATTCCGAGTTCCGTGCTGTTCGCGTGTACCTTCAACGCCGTTCGCTCGCCCATGGCGGCGGCGATTCTCAGCCGCATGCATGGCCACCGCATCGCCGTGGACTCCGTCGGCGTCCGCGCGGGTGAACTCGACGGGTTCGTGGTCGCCGTGATGGAGGAGTTCG
The DNA here is from genome assembly GCA_030754475.1 of Rhodospirillales bacterium. GTDB lineage: Bacteria > Pseudomonadota > Alphaproteobacteria > Rhodospirillales > JASLLV01 > JASLLV01. The sequence goes on along the minus strand of JASMAE010000369.1, from coordinate 1 downwards.
G
>JASMAE010000368.1 GCA_030754475.1 Rhodospirillales bacterium | reverse complement strand
GCGGTGTCGGAAGCGGATCTCGATGAAATCGAGGCGGTCGCTTGCCCGTCGGGCGGCTCGTGCGGCGGCCAGTTCACGGCCAACACCATGGCCTGCGTATCGGAAGTCATGGGCCTCGCGCTGCCGGGTTCGGCCGGCGCGCCGGCGCCATACGAATCGCGCGACGCATTCGCGCACGCGTCGGGCGAGGCGGTGATGGACTTACTGGCCCGGGGACTGAGGCCGCGCGATATCGTGACGAGGGCCGCGCTCGAGAATGCGGCGGTCGTGGTCGCGGCCTCGGGCGGGTCGACCAACGCGGCGCTGCACCTTCCCGCCATCGCCCACGAGGCCGGAATCGACTTCGACATGCTGGACGTCTGCGCGGTCTTCCGCAAAACGCCCTACATTGCCGATCTCAAGCCAGGCGGGCGGTACGTCGCCAAGGACATGTCCGAGGCCGGTGGCATGCCGATCCTGATGAAGACCTTGCTCGAGAACGGTTACCTGAACGGAGACTGCGTGACGGTGACGGGCAAAACCCTCGCCGAGAACTTGGCCCATGTCACCTTCAACGACGACCAGGACGTCATACGGCGCGCCGACAAACCCCTCTCGCCGACGGGGGGCGTCGTCGGCCTCGTCGGCAATCTCGCACCGGACGGCGCGGTCGTGAAGGTGGCGGGCACCAAGAAGCTTACCCACCGCGGTCCGGCGCGGGTGTTCGACACCGAGGAAGCCTGCTTCGACGCGGTGATCCGGCGTGACTACAAGCCGGGCGAGGTTCTGGTGATCCGCTACGAAGGGCCAAAGGGCGGACCCGGCATGCGCGAGATGCTGTCCACCACCGCTACGCTTTCGGGCCAGGGCGTCGGCGACGAGGTGGCGCTGATCACCGACGGGCGGTTCTCGGGCGGCACGCGCGGGCTTTGCGTTGGCCACGTCGGCCCCGAGGCGGCGGTCGGCGGGCCGATCGGGCTTTTGATTGACGGCGACGTGATCGTGATCGACGCCGACAAGGGCGTTCTCGAGGTCGAGCTGACGCCCGATCAACTCAAAGACCGGCGCAAGGCGTGGAAACCGCGCGCCACCGACTATCAGTCGGGGGCGCTGTGGAAGTACGCCCAGACCGTCGGCGATACGCGCCGGGGCGCCGTGACCCATCCGGGCGCCAGCGCCGAAACCCACTGTTACACCGATATCTGACCGCGGATGGCGCCGGCAGGACCCGATGACCGATCGCGAACGCCATAGGCCCGAACTCGACGTCGACTTCGTCCGGGCGCACTTCCCGGCACTGGCGGACGGTTGGGCGTTCTTCGAGAACGCGGGCGGATCCTACGTCCCGCGTTCGGTCATCGAGCGCATCACGACCTACATGACCGAGACCCAGGTTCAGCCCGGGGCGAGCTACGCACCCTCGGCGGCGGCCGCCGAGCGCATGACCCAGGGGCGCCTGGCCATCGCCCAGTTGATCAACGCGGACGCGGACGAAGTAGTGGTCGGGCCGTCGACCACGGCCAACGTCTATGCGCTCAGCCACGCAATCCGGCCCTGGTTCGAGCCCGGCGACGAGGTGGTGGTGACCGACTTGGATCACGAGGCGAACAACGGCGCCTGGCGCCGCCTCGCCGAGATCGGCGCCGTGGTCAAGGAGTGGCGGGTGGACCCGGCGACGGCCGAGCTCGACCCCGCGGCGCTGGAGCCGCTGCTCAGCCCCCGGACCCGCCTCGTCTGCGTCACCCATTGCTCCAACATCACCGGCACCTTCAACGACATCGCCGCAATCGCGCGCGTGGTGCATGCGGCGGGCGGGCTTTTGTTCGTCGACGGCGTCGCCTTCTCCCCCCATCGCGCCGTCGACGTGCGCGCGCTCGACGTCGACTTCTACGGCTTCAGCCCTTACAAGGTCTACGGGCCCCATCTCGGCGTGCTGTATGGCAAACGCGAGCACTTGATCGCCGCCCAAGGCCAGAACCACTACTTCTTCCGCGCGGACGAGATCCCCGACAAGCTCGCGCCGGGATACCCCAACCACGAGCTGACCGCGGGCCTCGCTGGCATCGCCGACTACTTCGATCAGCTCCACGCCCGTCACTTCTCGCACGCCCCGAACACCTTTCACGAGCGCGCGTGCGACGTGTACCGGCTGTTCGCCGACCACGAGGAACGGCTGGCGGACCGGTTCGCGGCCTTCCTCGCGTCCGACTCCCGGTTCCGGCTGATCGGGCGCACCGGCGGAGCGGCGGATGCGCGCGCGCCGATCTTTTCGTTCACAGTGCGGGGAATGAAATCGGCGGCGCTCCCGCCCAGGCTCGAGGCCGCAAAAGTGGCGATCCGCAACGGCGATTTCTACGCGATCCGCCTGATGGGCGCGCTGGGGCTGGATCCGGGTGACGGCGTCGTCCGGGCGAGCATGGTCCACTACAACAGCGCCGAAGACGTGGACCGCCTGATCGAAGGCCTGGAAAAGTCGCTTGGATGACGCCTCGCACGCGCTTAGGCCCTGGGGCCGGCGTCGGCGTTGTCGCGCTTTCGCTTTCGCTTGCGCTTGTTTTCACCACAGCCGCCTGCTCGGCGCCCAAACAAAAGCCCGGCGCGCCCTATCACCACACCACGACCGGGTTCCGAAACCCCGAGAGAAGCCCCGAACGGCATTGGTCGTGGCGCGGGCTGCCGTGGATCCTGACGCGCCTGATCGCATCCTTCCGCGACATCGAGCCGCCGCCAAACCACGTAGTTTCCGCAGACCAGGCGCTTGCGGGGCTCGGCGCCATGAAGGACCGCGATACCCTCACCTGAATCGGCCACAACACCGTGCTCTTGCGAATCGGCGGCACCACCGTGCTGACCGATCCGTGGTTCACCGACTACGCCTCGCCCACCCGCCCCATCGGACCCAGGCGCTACGTGCCTCCGGGCATCGCGATCGAGGCGCTTCCGCCCATCGACGTGGTCGTGGTCTCGCACGGCCATTACGACCATCTGGATCTTCCCACGATCGAATCGCTTCCCAACCGCGAACGAATCACGACCGTCGTGCCGCTCGGCCTCGGCCACTATTTCGCCGAGCGCGGCTACGCGCATGTGATCGAGCTCGACTGGTTCGAAGACACGATGGCCGCAGGTCTCAAGTTCACCGCGCTTCCGGTGATCCACTGGTCCAAACGCTCGCCTTTCAAGACCAACGATACGCTGTGGGCAGGCTTCGCGATTGAACGGCCCGGCGGTTTGCGGGTTTATTTCGGAGGCGACGCGGAATACGACCCCGTCTACGGCGAGATCGCGGACCGATACGGGGGCTTCGACGTGGGCCTGCTCTCCATCGGCGCCTTCCTTCCCCGGTACGTCATGAACGGCGCCCACTGCGTACCCAGGGCCTGCGTGCGCGTCGCCACGGACCTCGACGTTCACACCCTGGTTGGAATCCACTGGGGCACGGCGCCGCTCGGCTCCGACGGCCCGCTCGAGGCGGCGACGCGGTTCCGCGAAAGTGCCCAGGCCGCCGGAATCGCGGACGACCGGGTCTGGCTGTTGAAGATCGGCGAGACCCGTGAGCTACGTAAACGGCCCGGCGCTTCGCTCCTTACGCCCGCGCGTCGCGAAGCTGGGGCCGCGCGCCTTCGGCGAGGTAGAAGGAATCGGCGGCCAACGCAATGAACCGGAAGCCCTGCTCGCGCCACGCCCGCGCCCCTTCGCCGCCGGCGGCATGGATGCCGGGTTGGACGCCGTGGCGGACCGCCGCGTCGCGGATCGCGTCGATGGCGTCGAGCACGACCTTCGCCTTCGGATCCAGGGTCGGCTCATGGCCGAGCGCGATCGACAAATCGGAAGGCCCGATGTAGATCGCATCGAGGCCGTCCACCGACATGATGTTGTCGAGGTTGTCCAAGGCGGCGGCGGTTTCGATCATGGCAATGGTGGAGATAGTGTCGTTGGCATGCTGGTAGTAGTCCTCGCCGGCGTACAGCATGGCCCGCAAGGGCCCGTAACTGCGCTCGCCCGCCGGCGGGTACCGGCAGGCCGAAATGAACTGCTCGCATTCGGCCCGGTTGTTCACCATCGGGCAAATGATCCCGTAAGCGCCGGCGTCGAGAAGGCGCATGATCGGCGAGGGGTCGTTTCAGGGCGTGCGCGCGATCGGGACCGGCGCCTTCGTCGAGATCGCCTGCAGAAGCTCGGCCGCCGACTGGAAGTCGATGATCCCGTGCTGCATGTCGACGACCACCGCGTCGAATTTCTCGTTGGCGATGACTTCGGCCGAATACGCGCTGTTGCCAAGGAGCCAGGCGGTCAGCACGCAACCGTCGTCGGCCCAAATCTCACGCATTCGATTTTTTCGCATGAGCCGGCGTCCCTTGTTGCTTGTGTTACTTGCCGCGGGCGGCGGCGATCGCCGCCTTGGCGCCGGCAGCCATGAATCGCGAATCGCTCGCCAGCGTGCAGAAGCGAAAGCCCTTCTCGCTCCACGCCTTGGCGCCCTCGCCGCCCGAGCAGTGAATGCCCGGGCAGATGCTGTGCTTGTAGGCGGCGATCATGACGTCGTCGATGGCGTCGAGCACGTCCTTGGCGGTCGGATCCAGGGTGGGCGGATGCCCGAGGCCGATGGAAAGGTCCGCGGGTCCGATATAGATGCCGTCGAGACCCTCGACCGCCATGATCTCGTCCAGCTTGCCCATGGCGTCGCGCGTCTCAATCATGGCCATGGTGAAGATCGTCGCGTTGGCGTGCTCGTAGTAATCGGCACCGCCGTACAGAAGCCCGCGCGCGGGACCGAAGCTGCGGTAACCGTTCGGCGGATACCGGCAGGCCTGGACGAAGCGCTCGCACTCTTCGCGGTTGTTGATCATCGGACAGATGATGCCGTACGCGCCGGCATCCAGCAGCTTCATGATCGGTGCCGGGTCATTCCAGTTGACCCGCGCCATCGGCGTCGGCGCCTTGGACGAGATCGCCTGAAGCATCTCGATCGCCGCCTGGATGTCGCTCATGCCGTGCTGGGTGTCCACGGTGACCGCGTCGAACGCTTCGGCGGCCATCGTCTCGGCCGAGAATGAGTTGCCAATGCTGAGCCATCCGTTAATTACCGTTTCCCCCTGGGCCAGGAGCTTGCGAACCCCGTTCTCGCGCATTGCCGCGTTCTCCCCATGCTTGCGACGGCCGCAACCACGCGTCGTGACCCGTGCCGGCACCCCGATACTACCCCGAAACGACCCCGCCTTCAACGCGCGACGACATTGGAACCCGCGCCTTGGTCTGAATACACTGCATGGCACCGGTCGAACCGGGCCAAAAGGGGAGTCCACTCGATGGATCAACGACTGAGCGTGGTCACGCTCGGGGTCGCCGACCTCGCGCGATCGCGGAAATTCTATGAGGACGGGCTCGGTTGGAAGCGCGGCAACACGGAAGGCGAGATCGCCTTCTATCAGCTTGGCGGCATGGTGTTGGCGCTTTATTCGCATGCGGCGCTGGCGGCGGACGCCAAGCTCGAAAGCGAAGGCACGGGTTTCGGCGGCATCACGCTCGCCTTCAACGTCGGGGCGCGCGCAGAGGTCGATGCGGTTCTCGCCGAAGCCAAGGGCGCGGGCGCCACGATCCTTAAGGCGGGCGAGGACGCGTTCTGGGGCGGCTATTCGGGCTATTTCGCCGATCCGGACGGGCACCCGTGGGAGGTTGCGTGGAACCCCCACTGGACCCTTGACGCCGACGGAAGCGTGCGGTTGCAGCCGTAGAGCACTATCCGTTTAAGCGGAGGCCCTCCGGAGCCAGTTCACCGCCTCGTCCATGTCCCTGGGCACGCCTTGGCCGTGGCGGTACATCTGGCCCAGGTTGTACTGGGCGTCACGGTGGCCTTGCTCGGCCGCCAGCCTGCACCACTTGGCGGCCGTGTCGAAATCCTGCTCGATCCCGTCGCCCTTGTCGTACATGAGGCTCAGGTTGAACTGCGTGGCCGCGCTGCCATTCTCGGCGGCCTTGCGGTACCATTTCACGGCTTCCGAATCGTTGCGTTCGACCCCGTGGCCTTCGCGGTACATCAGCGCCAGGTTGAACTGCGCCTCGACCACGCCCTTGTCGGACGCCTTGCGGTACCACTTCACCGCCTCGGCATGATCGCGGGGTACGAACCGGCCGTTGTCGTAAAGCACGCCGAGATTGAACTGGGCGTCCGGATCGCCCCGCTCGGCGGCCTTGCGGGTGCGCCGGGCGACGGTCCGGCCCTCGTCCGCGGGCGGCGCGCGATGCTCGAGCACCAGCTCGAAAATCAGGGCCGCACCCATGATCGCCCCGCCGGCGATCACGCGGACGGCGTCGAAGGCGTCGGCGAAGCCGAACGGGCGCACGTGAATACCCGACATCAGGATCACGAGGCCGACGCCGAAGATTGCCAGAAAGACCAGCAGCCTCACTGAAAACGACCGGAACGCCATGAAGCCGGCTCTTCCTCCCTCAAGATCGATAGGCCGAAGGCCCCGCTCTCTTCGGACCGGTGAACCTTCGCTCCGTCTCGCCATGATAGCGTAACTGGTTCGAAAAAAAATTGCCCCGCTACATCACGGCCAATCGGTCGAGGGCCGCGACAAGCCTGATGCGGGCCTGATCCACTTCCGCGCGCCGGTCCTGCTGCGCCTCGATCACCGCCGGCGGCGCTTTGG
>JASMAE010000367.1 GCA_030754475.1 Rhodospirillales bacterium | reverse complement strand
CGGTGGAGGCGTCGGCGACCCGGTTCGAGACGATGATCGACAACGAGCTGATGGGCGAGAACGCGCGGGTGAGCCGGCTTCCGGCCTTGAGCGCCATCGCCAGCCTGCGCGGCCTCGTCGAGACCCTGACCGTCGGCGTCTAGGGTGCCCGCCTACGCCGGGTCCGCGCCGCCGTGGGCCTTCTGGTGCGCGGCCAGCCGGTCCCAGTCCACGTCGACGCCGAGGCCGGGCGCGTCGGGAAGTACCGCAAGCCCGTCGGCGAACGTGATGCCGCCCGAAAACGGGTTCGGATCGCCGAGCTTGGCGAAGCTCACGTGGCCCTCGCAATCGACGGGGTAGGGCATGCGTGCGACCGCGGCCAAGTGACAGCTCGCGGTGTCGCCGACGATCGAAAAGGGGTTGGTGTCGACGCTGACGCCGACGCCGGCGGCTTCGCAGATGGTGATCGTTTGCAGCGCCGGGAAAAAGCCGCCGAGCCGGTTCAGCTTGATCACCACCCGGTCGCAAGCTCCGGCGCGGACGATGCGCATCGCCGCCTCGGGCGACCAGACCGATTCGTCGAGGATCACGGGCACGCGCGCATGCGCCCGCACGAAGGCGGCGCCCGCGATGTCGTCGTACGAGAGCGGCTGTTCGATCGAGAGGTTGTCGTGGCCGGCGAAGCGCTCAAGCACGCTGATGGTCCATTTGGCGCTTCGCCAGCCCTGGTTGGCGTCGGCGTCCACGTAGACATCGCGCGGCACGACGTCGAGCGCCGCCTCCAGTTTGGCGAGCTCGGATTCCAGGTTGGCGCGGTTCCAACCCTCGGCCAGCATCACGTCGCCCACCTTCACCTTCAGGCCCTTGAAGCCGCGGCCGACGAATTCGCGACAGGCGGCCGCCATCTCGTCCGGGATCTTGTGGTAGAGGTTCGTGAGCTGCTCGAACCGCGTCCGTTCGGCGCCGCCCAGAAGCGCGTGCACCGGCACGCCAAGCGATTTCCCGGTCAGGTCGTAGAGCGCCATGTCGACGCCCGAACGCGCGCCGCGCCCGCCCGGCATGCCGCCGCCGACCGCGCCCTCCATGAGCCGGTGGCAAAGCGCGAAGTTGCCGGCGTCCGCGCCCTTCAGCGTCCGGTCGTAGATGTGCAGGACGGATTCCATCTGTTCGGCGGTCTCGCCCAGGTACCAGACCTGGCTGGTCGCCTCGCCGATGCCCCAATCGCCGTCCTCGGTGGTGACTTTGACGAGGAAGCTCGGCAATCGGCTCGGCCAGACGTAGGCGTCGTCCACCCACGCCTCCTTGACGACCTCGGGATACAGCCGAAATGCCTCGACGGCGGCGATCTTTCCCGACATGGGTCAACCTCCTTTATGGGGCTGCTCGCAACCAGCCGATAGCACATGCGCGCATGCGGTGGTCGCGACGGCGATCTGGAACGCGAGCGGCGCACAGAGCTTGTCCGCACACATTCGAGTCCCCAAGAATTCGGAAACGCTCTTTTTGAATTTCCGATGGTAAGGACCGCGCGGTGACGGTGTAAAGCCTATAGGCACCCCGGGTCGCGCCCCGGAGCGGAATGCGGGTTGCCGCCCCGCCTGCCCCCGGGGCAAGATCGGGCGGCCCAGGGACGGATGCCGTCCTTCTCATCCGCGAGGTGTTCCAAGATGTTTTTCGATCCCGCCGACGGTATGCGGCCGCCGCCGTTCAAGTTCAGCCCCTTCAAGTCGCTGGTGGTGCCGCGTCCCATAGGCTGGATCAGCTCTGTCAGCGCCGGGGGTATCGTGAACCTGGCGCCTTACAGCTTCTTCAACGCGGTTGCCGAAGACCCGCCCTGTGTCGTCTATTCCGTGGGCGGATTCCACGCGGACGGCGGGCCCAAAGACAGCCTCAGGAACGTCGAGGAGACCGGAGAGTTCGTCTTCAACCTCGCCACGTTCGAGCTTCGCGAGCAGATGAACCAGACCTCGGCGCAGGTGGCCCGCGACGTCGACGAGATGGCGATGGCGGGGCTCGCCGCGGCGCCTTCGATCAAAGTGCGCCCGCCCCGGGTCCGCGACGCCGCCGCAAACTTCGAATGCCGCTATATGCAAACGGTCGAAATCCCGAGCCGCAAAGGACAGGGCCGCAACGCCGTCGTCTTCGGCGAGGTGGTGGGCATCCACGTGCGCGACGACGTGATCGTCGAGGGCATGATCGACATCAAAAAAATGCGTCCCATCGCCCGGCTCGGCTACAACGATTACGCGGTCGTGGACGACTTCTTCACCGTGCTCCGGCCCGATTGAGGCGCGCGAATTCCGTTGCATCCGCGCGCGCTTCTTAAGCTGGTGCAGCCACGATGCGGAGGCCGGAAGTGATGCGGCGTCACCACGACATGGGCGGGCTCGAGGCGGGGCCCATCGAGCGGACCGAACACGCGGCCGCGGCGTGGGAGAAGCGGGTGAACGCCATCCTCAAGCTGCTCGCGAATCGAGAACCCCCGTTCATGGCGGTCGACGAGTTGCGCCGCGGCATCGAGGACCTGGGGCCCGGAACTACGATGCGCTTCAATACTACGAGCGTTGGACGGCCTCGATCACCAACCGGATGATCGAGAAGGGCGTCTTCACGGTCGACGAGCTCGGCCGCCGGATGGCCGAGGTGGAGGCGCATTTGAAGCGCGAAGCGGCGAAATGAGCGCGCGGTTCGCTCTCGGCGAGACGGTGCGGGTTCGGGCCGCCTACCCACCGGGACACGTGCGAACACCGTTCTACGTTCGCGGCCGCACCGGCATCGTCGACGCCGTCGCCGGGACCTATCGCAACCCCGAGGAACTGGCCTACGGACGTGGCGGCGAGCTGGCCCTGCCTCTCTACCGCGTGCGGTTCTCGGGCGTCGAACTTTGGGCCGACGGCGCCGAGCGCGCCACGGACTCGGTCGTCGTCGACATCCTCGAGCATTGGTTGGAGCCGGCGCAAGGAGGGATCGGATGAGTGAAGCGCACCGCCACCCCAATCAGCCCGACGTCGAGGACTCGCCGGTCACCACCTATCAGGTCATGGCCCGCGCGCTCGAGGACCTTTTGATCGAGAAGGGCGTGCTGACACCGGACGCGTTGCGACGCCAGATCGAGGACGCGGACGTGCGCGGACCCGCCAACGGGGCGCGGCTGATCGCCCGCGCGTGGACGGACGAGGATTTCGAGTCGCGCCTTCTGAGAAGCGTCAACCAAACCGCGCCCGAGCTCGGGATCGACGCCGGCACGACGCCCATCACCGCGGTCAAGAATACGCGCGCCGTCCATAACGTGATCGTCTGCACGCTTTGCTCGTGCTACCCGACCATGCTGCTGGGCTCGCCGCCCGACTGGTACAAGTCCGGGGCCTATCGCAGCCGCGTGGTGCGCGCGCCGCGCGCGGTGCTGGCCGAGTTCGGAACCGAGATCGGAGCGGACGTCGAAGTGCGCGTCCACGACAGCTCCGCCGATCTGCGCTACTTGGTGATTCCCATGCGGCCCGAAGGAACCGACGGCCTCGATGAAGAGGCGCTCGCCGGGCTTGTCACCCGCGATTGCATGATCGGGACCGCGCTGCCGATCACCTAGAGCGCTATCCACGCACGCGGAAAGGCACCGGCCCGCACCCCAGCCCGGCGCCGTTCGTTTATCGGTGCGGCTCGAACAGCGTCTCGATGATGGCGCAGTCGGGTGCGGTCCCGCCGGCACACATTTGAACCAAGTCCGTGAGCACGCCCTCCATCCTTCGCAAGTCCTCGATTCTGTGGCGGACCGCGTCACGATGGTGGACCGTGAGCGCCTTGACCTCGGCGCAAGTGACGTCGCCGGTATCCACGAGGCCGAGAAGGCCGCGCACGTCGTCGAGCGAGAACCCGAGCTCGCGGCAGCGGCGGACGAAGACCAGCCGCCTTGCGTGCGAATCGTCGAAGACGCGGTGGCCGCCTTGGGTGCGCGGCGGCGGCGCCAAGAGGCCGATGCGCTCGTAGAAGCGTATGGTCTCGACGTGGCAACCGGTTTGGCGCGCGAGCACGCCGATGGTGCGGCGCTCGCGCCTCGGGCCGTCAGGGGCGGTCATCGAAAATTCCGCGAAGTTTTCGCTTGATCCTGTAGCGACTACGGATTGTAGACTCCGGTGTTCGGTGGGACAAGCGAGGTGACGGACCATGCTTGGAGGCGAAGTAAGCGCGATCGCGCGCGAGGGTGCAGCGGAGCACCCGGCTCCGCCCGTCGGCGCGGGGTATTTAGCGGAGCGCCCGGCTCCGCCCGGCGGCGCGGGGTGTTGCGCGGCGGGCGTGGGCGCCGCCTGGATCGGCAACCTGAGCACGCCCGCGCCCTATCGGCCAACGTTCGTCACCCTGGCCCCATGAACGAGCGCAGGCTCATGCGTATCGGCATCGTCGGAACGGTTGTCGCGGCGGTTTGCTGCTTCACGCCCGTGCTCGTCATTTTGCTTGGCGCCATCGGCCTTTCCGCCGTGATCGGCATGCTCGACTACGTTCTCTTCCCTGCGCTCGCACTGTTCCTCGGAATCATGATCTACGCACTATGGAAACGCCGAACCGCCCGATCGAATTAAGCTCGACGATCACCTGTCCGGAATGCGGGCACGCCGAGACCGAGACAATGCCGACGGACGCGTGCCAGTGGTTTTACGACTGCAAAGGGTGCGGGTGCGTCCTCAAGCCCAAGGCCGGTGACTGCTGCGTCTTCTGTTCCTACGGAAGCGTTGCTTGCCCGCCGGTGCAGGCGGCAGGGGCCTGTGGCGGGCATTGACGTTTCCGCGGGCGGGCGCGTAAGAACAAAGGGTCTTCACCGGCATTCGCCTTGGGGGGTCCGATGGACCGGGAAACCGAACCGGACGAGACGTTCGACTTCATTATCGTAGGCGCTGGGTCCGCGGGCTGTGTTCTCGCGAACCGCTTGACGGCCGATCCCGCCAACCGCGTGCTGCTTTTGGAATCG
>JASMAE010000366.1 GCA_030754475.1 Rhodospirillales bacterium | reverse complement strand
TGACCATTTCGTCAAGGTGCCAACGAGCACTGGCACGCGGACGGCTGCGGCGGTTTTGAACTTCGGAAAGCATGGTAACGCTGGCGGAGGGAGGGGGATTCGAACCCCCGATACGGTTTCCCGTATACACGCTTTCCAAGCGTGCGCCTTCAGCCACTCGGCCACCCCTCCCAGCACAGACGCGCGAACGTTAGCGCATTATCCGTTTACGCGGAACCAGCCCACACCCACACCCGCACCCGAGCGCCCCAATCATTCGATGCCGTGGGTGGCCGGGTCGGCGTGTGGGCGGGTGCGATTCCACAGATGTGGACGATGCTTTGCCCGCGCACGGGCCGCGACAACGTCCCCTTGCCGCCTCTTGCCAGACCCGGTGGCGGGCGCATCGCGTAGTCCTTCCGCATGGTGCGCGCAATTTTGTATGATGGCCGCATGATCGTGTTTTTCCTTCTGGGCGTCGTGCTCGTCGTCACGGCGCTCCTCGCCGCCGCCATGGAGTCGGGCGCGCGCATGCACGCAGACGGGATGGGCATGGTGATCTCGGCCTACGAGCTTTGGTACATCCTCTGGCCCGGCAAGCTCGTCGTCACCCAGGCCCTCGTCGAGCGCCACCTGCACGCCGCCCTTTGGCAACTGGTGGCCGTGCCGGTCCTCAGCCTTCCGGCCTGGCTTCTGGCGGGCGCGCCCGGTGTGTTCCTGGCGTGGCGCTACCGGCCGCACCGGCACGACGAGGATGACGAAGAATCGCACGAACCGCTGTTCATCTTCGATCAGCTCGCCGACGCCGCGAAACGCGAAGGCTTCGCCGAAGAAGACGACGACATGGCCCCGGACCGCGGCCCCGGCCCCGAACACGACGACGACGACGACGACGACGATACGATGCCGCGAGGGCGCTAGCGCCTTATCCTTTTTGTCGGCTCGAGGGCGCAACCCCGCCGAATCGCAGGGCAAACGGCGTCATTCGTCACCCTCCCTGAGCACCGCCAGAAACGCAGAATGCGGGATCTCGACACGGCCGAACGCGCGCATCCGCTTCTTGCCCGCCTTCTGTTTTTCCAAGAGCTTGCGCTTGCGGGTTACGTCGCCGCCGTAGCACTTGGCCGTAACGTCCTTGCGCATCGCGCTCACGGTCTCGCGGGCGACGACGGTACCGCCGATGGCGGCCTGCAGCGCCACCCGGAAGAGCTGGCGCGGGATCAGCTCCTTCAGCCGCTTGCAGATGGTCCGTCCGCGCGCTTCCGCGCGCGAGCGATGCGCGACGAAGGACAGCGCGTCCACCGCGTCGCCATTGATCATAATCGTGACCTTGACCAACGCGCCTTCGCGAAAGCCGTCGATCTCGTAGTCGAAGCTGGCGTAGCCGCGCGAGACCGATTTCAGCCGGTCGTGGAAATCGAACACCACCTCGTTCAAGGGAAGCCGGTAGACGGCGACCGCGCGGTTGCCGGTGAAACTCAACTCCGCCTGTTCGCCCCGGCGGTCGGTGCAGAGCTGAAGGGCCGCGCCCAGGAAATCGGACGGCACGATGATGGTGGCCTTGATCCAGGGTTCCTCGATCGCCTCGATGCGGGTGGCGTCCGGCATATCGGCGGGATTGTGGAGCAGGCTCGTGCCGCCGCTTGACAGCCGGATGCGGTAGACGACGCTCGGCGCGGTGGTGATGAGGTCGATGCCGAACTCGCGCTCCAATCGTTCGCGCACGATCTCGAGATGCAACAGCCCGAGAAAGCCGCAGCGATAGCCCGAGCCAAGCGCGCTCGAGGTCTCGGGTTCGAAGTGAAAGCTGGCGTCGTTCAAGTGCAGCCTTTCCAGCGAATCGCGCAAGTCTTCGATGTCGGCGGAATCGGTGGGGAACAGGCTCGAAAAGACGACCGGCGTCGAGGGTTTGAAGCCGGGCAGCGGAGCGGCCGCCGGGCGACGGTCCTCGGTGATGGTGTCGCCGACGTGGGTGTCGGCCACCGTCTTGATGGCGGCCGTGATGGTCCCCATCTCGCCGGGACCGAGGGCGCTCGCGGGCACCGGCTTCGGCGTGTGAACCGCGACCCGTTCGACCTGATAGACGCGCCCGGTGGCCATCATGCGCACCTTCATGCCGGGCTTAAGCGTGCCGTCGTAGACGCGCACCAGGATCATGACGCCGAGGTAGGGGTCGTACCAGCTGTCGACGAGCAGCGCCTTGAGGGGCGCGTCGACCACGCCCTCGGGTGGGGGCAGGCGCGCGATCAACGCCTCGATCACGTCCGCGACGCCTTCGCCGGTCTTGGCGGAAATGGAGATGGCGCCGTTGGGATCGAGGCCGATCACGTCGGCGATCTGTCCCTTGACGCCTTCTACGTCGGCGGCTGGTAGGTCGATCTTGTTGACCACGGGGATGATTTCGTGATTCGCCTCGATCGCGAGGTAGGCGTTGGCGAGCGTCTGCGCCTCGACGCCCTGGGTCGCGTCGACCAACAGGACCGAGCCCTCGCAGGCCGCCAGCGATCGGCTGACCTCATAGGTGAAGTCCACGTGACCCGGCGTATCCATCAGGTTGAGCTGATAGGTCTCGCCGTCGGCGGCGCTCGCCTCGAGACGCACGGCCTGGGCCTTGATGGTGATGCCGCGTTCGCGCTCGATATCCATCGAATCGAGCACCTGCTCCTTCATCTCGCGTTCGCTCAGGCCTCCGCAGGCCTGAATCAAACGGTCCGCGAACGTCGATTTGCCGTGATCGATGTGCGCGATGATCGCGAAGTTGCGGATGCGGTTGAGCGGGGTCATGGCGGAGTTGTCTCGCGCGCGCTTTTAGCAGGTTGGCGGCGGCGGGTAACCGCGAATTCGGCCCGCCCCCGACATCCGGCTCAGCCGCCGAAGGGGTCGACCCCGATCATCAGCTCGTGGCCGAAGAAAAGCACGAGGTAGAGGGCGACGGCGCCGAGAAGCCGCCAGATCCCGATCCCGGCGAGGTCCAGCCGCTGGCGCCTAGACGCGACGGCGGCAAACGGCAGGTTGGACGTGGCGCCGGCGAACCGCTCCCAGGCTTCACCGAGGCGCGCCTTCAGCTTGCGATCGATCGCCAGCGTCCCTGCAAGCGCCAGCACCGTCAGGCTCGCGAACAGGACTAGGGATGCCGAATCGCCGTTGGCGGCGAGGTGCGCGACCGCCCACACCGCCACCCCCCAGAGGAACGGGTGGCGGGTGATGCGCACGATGCCGCGCGCCTCGTCGAGGCCGCGTTCGCCGGCGCCCGCGACCGTCGGGCTGGGGGTCGTGAGACCGGCGACGACGAAGACGCTCGCCACCGCGACCAACGTGAGCGCCAGGTGGCGGCCGCCCGTCTCCCACACCCAAAGCTCGATCCTGGGCGCCGCCCGGTAGGCGATCCCGAGCCAGGCGAGCGTGGCGACCGAAAATGCGGAAAATGCGCCTAAGTAGGCGCGCTCTCCGATCCTGGCGACGAGCGCGGCACGCAAAGGCGTGCTCGAGATCAGGAAATGCCCGCCGACGAAGGCGATCGCGGCGGCCACGAGGTGGGCGAGGGTTCCGCTCATAGATCTGATTTCTCACTTATACCATCGGTTATCGAGAATGACCGATGGGCGTTCAATCGGCACGCAGCCTGACGCCGCATAAGCGGCGGCGCGCGGTCGCGCTTGCCGGCGGTCATCTTGAGTCACTCATGGTGACCGCCGGGATTACCAGGGGAACGGCGATACGCCGACGATGCGTTCATGCGCCAAGATCATCGCGACGTAAAGGGCGATCCCGGCGAGTATCGGCCCGGCGGGGACGAAGACGGCCGAAAACGGATACCTGCGCTGGACGAGCGCCGCGAAGGGCGCGTTCGACGTCGCGCCGGCAAGCCGGTTCCACGCTTCGGCGCCCAACGTCCGATGGCGCCGCGCGTCCAGCGCGAAGGTGCCGGCGACGCTCAACAGAAAAAGGAAGCCGAACAGCACGAGGGACGCGGAATCCCCGTTGGCCACCGCGTGGACCGCCGACCAGAGCGCGAGCGCCCACGGCGCTGGATGGCGCGTGGCGGCGACGATTCCCGGCCGCGCCGAATCCCAGGCGGCGGAGCGGAACGAGAGCGAGAGCGGGTTCGGGCAGCTCAGGCCGGCGACGAGAAGCACGCACGCGAGCGCCATGAGCACGAGCGCCACCCAATGGCCCCAAGAATGGGACGACCAGAGCACGACGTGCGCGGCGCGCTGGTAGGCGAGCACGAGCCAGCCGAGCAGCGCCAATGCGACCAGGGAATAGAGCGCGAGGTAGGCGCGTTCGCCGATCCGGGCGACGATGGCGGCGCGGGCCGGCCGCACCGCTCCCACCATGTGGCTCGCGGCGAAGACCGAGGCCGCGAGGACGAGCTCTTTCACCGCACCCTCAAACCGCGAGCACCCCTTGGGGCCGGATTCCATGCTGCCGGCACGCCGCGACTACGGTGTTGCGCAAGAGGCACGCGATGGTCATGGGCCCGACCCCGCCCGGCACCGGCGTGATGGCGCCGGCCACGTGGCGCGCGGTCTCGAAGTCCACGTCGCCCACCAGCCGCGCCTTTCCGTCCGCGCCCTCGATGCGGTTGATGCCGACGTCGATGACCGTGGCGCCGGGGCCGATCCACGCGCCCGGGATCATGTGCGCGCGCCCGGCCGCGGCGACCAGGATATCGGCGCGCGCGACCTCGCCGGCGAGGTCGCGGGTGCGCGAATGGGTCAACGTGACCGTGCAGTGCTCTGCGAGCAGCAGCGCAGCCACCGGCTTACCGACCAGATTCGATCGGCCCACGACGACGGCGTTCAGCCCGGCGAGCGCGGACACCGAGTCCTTGATCAGCACCAGGCATCCTTGTGGCGTGCAGGGAACGAGCGCGTCGCCGAAGCGCCCCGCAGCGAGCCGGCCGGCGTTGACCGCGTTCAGTCCGTCCACGTCCTTCGCTGGGTCGATCGCGTCGATGACGGCGTTGGCATCGATGTGCGGCGGCAAGGGCAATTGCACCAGGATGCCGTTGACGCCCGGGTCCGCGTTCAGGCTCGCGACCAGCGCCAGAAGCTCGCCCTCGGGCGTATCCGCCGAAAGCTGATGCGAGATCGACTCCATCCCCAGCTCGCGGGTGCGCCGGTTTTTGTTGCGCACATAGATTTGGCTCGCCGGGTCTTCTCCCACCAGCACGACCGCGAGCCCCGGCGTCACTTGGTGGTCGGCCGCAAGCGCCGCGACTGCCGCGCCGACGCCCTCGAGGAGCGCGTTCGCGCGGGCCTTGCCGTCGATGATGCGCGCCTCAGCCACCGACGCCGGCCGCCCAGGCCTCAAGCCGCGGGCCGAGCGCGGCGGCGTCGCCCGCGACCAGCACGGTCTTGCGCCGCGCGCTGGCGCCGGCAGTGATGGAAAGGCGCGATTTCGGAACCGACCAGGCCTTGGCCAAGAGCGCGATCACGGCTGCGTTGGCCTTGCCGCCTACGGGCGGCGCGCTGACCGCGAGTTTGAGCCGCGTCTCGCCGCCGTCGTCCACGAGGCCGTCGATGCGCGCGCGCGCCGCGCGCGCCGACACCTTGAGGCGCACGGCGAGCCCACCTTTCGCACTCGAGAACACGGATGCGCGATCAGACGATTTTTCCGATGAAACCGCGAACAATCACCTGCACCGTCACGAGGATCAGGATGAGAATCACCGGCGAGATATCGATTCCGCCGAGGTTCGGAAGCATGTTGCGGATCGGCCGAAGCGCGGGTTCGGTGATTCGGAAAATGAAATCGCCGATCAGGTGGACGAAGCGGTTGGACCGGTTGACCACGTTGTACGCGCTCAGCCAGCTCAGGACCACGCCGGCAATGACGATCCAGATGTAATAGCCGATGAGCTTGCTAATTAAGAAGAGGAGGCCACTCAGAATCACGTCCATGCCGCCGTGCGCCTCGCGCCGGGTAGATCGGCGCCTAACCTAGCTTCCCGGCACACCCCACGCAAGGCCGAGCGGGTGCGCGCCCACGACCCTTGACTTGGGGTTCGGGCGAAAACACATTAGCGGCCGGATCGCCGTCCCGACGAGGCCCTGCGAACGACGCCGGCGCAGGCACAATCGAGTGGGGGCGGTGCCGGTGGGGCCGTAGCTCAGCTGGGAGAGCGTCGCGTTCGCAATGCGAAGGTCAGGGGTTCGATCCCCCTCGGCTCCACCAACTTTCTCAAAGGGTTAGCTTTGATCGGCTAGCCCCCATTTTTCGTCTAGCAACCATATAGCAACCGCTGGGATCGATGTCGCGGCCTGTTGAAGTTTTGGGTGCCACCGCGACGTTAATACGCCTGTACGGGCCGGAAAATGGCTTGTAGGGGCCATTCTGGGGCGGGGATGGCAGGCCACATGGTCAAGCCTTTCCACGGCTCACTCTACGCCGGCGGAATTGTGCGCGCTCCGAGAGCAAAGGTTACCGTCCTCGTCCAGCGGATAGAATGACGCCTCGATCCGGCGGGCGTTGGAGCCGCAAGAGAAGGCGGCGGCGAAGCAGCGCCAGTCCCGGAAAGTTTCCGGAACTGGGGAGGAAACTCGCGACTGTCCCCCGTCAGCA
>JASMAE010000365.1 GCA_030754475.1 Rhodospirillales bacterium | reverse complement strand
AGTCGGGCACCGAGCGCGTTCAGGCCGTTGACGAGCTGCGCGAGGGTGACGCCCGCGGGCAGCACGGTCAGCTGGCTGTCCGCCCCTTCTTCGACATCGATCTCGGTCCGGTCGACGGTGGTCGTATCCCCCACCTCGGCGAACGGACCCGGCTAGGACACCTGCTCGGACTCGGTGATGCGGATGGTGAGGCTTCCTTGTGCGATGGCCACCCTGCTGATGCGCACATGTTCGCCCATGACGATGGTTCCGGATTGCTCGTCGATGATCACGCGCGCGAGCTGGTCGGGCTGGATGCGCAACTGTTCGATATCGGTAAGAAGGTTGACCACCTGATTGTCGTAATCGCTTGGCACCCACAGACGCACGGTCGCGGGATCGCTCGGCCGCGCCGCGTCGGTGCCGAGAAAGGCGTTGATGGCTTGAGAGATGCGCCGCGCGGTGGTGAAGTCCGGATTGCGTAAATTGAGTTTGATAGATTCCATGTTGCCTATCTCGAACCCAACCTCGCGCTCGACGATGCCGCCGTTGGCGATCCGGGCGCTGGTAGCACACCCTTGGTGACGGTCTCGGCGGCGCCCGCGGCGGTGAAGCCACCGACAGCGAGTTGACCCTGGGCGACCGAATAAACCTCTCCGTCGGCGCCGAGTAGCGGGGTTACCAGCAACGTCCCGCCGAGCAGACTTTCGGCATCGCCCAGCGCACTCACGGTCACGTCGATGCGGCTTCCCTGGCGCGAGAACGGCGGCAGGACTGCCGTCACCATGACGGCCGCCACGTTTTCAGAGTCGAGCCCGGTTTCCGTCGGTTTGACGCCCAGGCGGTCGAGCATGGCAAGAAGGCTCTGCTTGGTGAAGTGGCCGTCCGCCAAGCTGTCGCCCGTGCCGTTCAAGCCGACGACGAGGCCGTAGCCGACCAAAAGGTTGTCGCGAATCCCTTCGATGGTCACGATGTCCTTGATCCGCGATGAGGCCTCGGCCGTGCTCAAGACGATGCCGAGCATGCCGATACCGGCGACCAGCGCGGTGAACGCCCGAAGCGCGACCCTGCCGCAACGCGGCAATCCGGTATCTATTGGTGTGATGATCATGGCTGGTTTCCGCATCGAACCGTTTGTCCCATTCCCACCCGGCGAAGGTACCGAGAAGTCCCGCCGTGTTCGTTGCGAATTCCGTGCCACCGGCTTTGACGATGCAAGGTCTTGGAATTGCGCGCTTTCTCGCGATTTTGGCGGTGCACGGGCGGATCGCCGCGACGGGCCGGTAAAATGACCGGAAGTTCTTGCCGGGTGGCCGCGCCCGGGAAGCCGCAAGATGCCGGGGGGGGGGAGGGCCAACAAGTCCGGACTTATGGACGGGAGTTACGCGCAGCAGCGTGTGCGTGCGGGCACCGACCAGTCATCAGTGCCGATTTCGACGAAAGGCCGGAACCGACCCACACAAGGCCTTGGGTGCGAACAAACCCGTCCCGATGCGTCGACGATTGTCCCCCCGCCGGCGGTCGAGACGAACCAATCGTGAAAACGGATCGGCCGGCTCGTGCCCGGCCCCATCTTCGCATCGTGGAGGCCCGGTCCGGGCGGGGCCACGGCCCGGGCTCGGGGTTCGGTCCGCCCGGGAGATAAAATGCGAGCGCGCTCGGCCGTGGGCGGGCTTACGCGATGCGCGGATCGAGATGGGCGTACGCGCGCCGCAACGCCACTTCGACGGCTTCCGGGGTGTCAGCTCTCGCGAACAGGAAGCCAAGGTAACAGTCGCCGTCCGGCAATGGCCGCACTTGGGTCCCCGCAGCGATCGTAATGCGCAGATCCACGATATCAGCGACCGAACGTGCCTCGGCCTGTCCGCGCACTTCCTTCAGCCGGCCGGCTCGCGGAACGGGCAGCATCATGACCCCTACCGGCGTGCTCTCGCGCTCGAGGCTTGCGGCCGGCCGGCCCAGGGCGTGCTGGATGATCAACTCTTCGAGGCTGACGCCGGCGCCGAAACGCAATGCGCGCGCACACAGCCCACCAATGGATCGCGCCGCGATCTCGATTGGCACGGGGCCTTGATCCTTGCTGAGGCGCAGCTCGGCGTGCACCGGTCCTTCGGTGAGTCCCAACGCCCGGATGGCGGCCTCGGTTCGCTCGACCACCAGCCGCTGGGTCGCCTCGGGTAGGCGTGAGGGCGTGACCAGGATCGTTTCTTCGAATGTCGGGCCGTGCATCGGATCGGGCTTGTCGAACAGCGCGAGCACGTGCAGCCGGCCGCCGATCAGCAGGCCTTCGAGCGCGACCTCGCCGCCGGGCAGGTACTCTTCGGCCAATAGGTAGGGCTTGGCGCCAAGCCCCGTGTCCTCGGAGGTTTCGGCCAAGATCGTTCGGATCCGCTCGAAGGCGCGGGCGAAGGCTTGCGCATCGTCGGCGCGGATCACGCCGCGGCCACCGGAGAGTTGAAGCGGCTTGAGGACCACCGGATAGTTGTTGATCTGGCGCGCCGTAGCGAGCGGATCGTCGGCCGCCGCGAAAAGCCGGGCGACCGGCTGCGGCAGGCCGGCCTCGGTCAGCACTTGGCGAAAGCGGTATTTGTTGGCGCTGGCGGCCACCGCCGCCGGGTGGTTGTGAGGCAGGCCCAGGCGGTCGCTGGCGGTGGCGGCGATCGTCGTGGTCCCCTCGTCCACGCCGACGATCCCAGCCAGGGGATAGCGCGCCGCATAACGCGCGATCTGGTCGACCGCTCGGCCGGCGTCGGCGAACTCGACCCGCGTGGTCCGACCGTCGGCAAGCGGCGCCAGTACCGAGTCTCGGTTCGAGCCGACCGCGACCTCAACGCCCAGGCGCCGACCGGCAGCCAGGAAATCTTTGGTACGGTAGCTGGTTGTCGGGATCAGCAGCAGCCGCGGCGTTTCGTCCATATTGCCTTGGTCGCCGGCACAAGGAGAAACGGCGCCCAGGCGATCCGCACCCCCCGTTGGGTTCCGTAGAGCGGCGCCTCGGCTCGCTCACCTCCTGCTCGGACGGGCAATCGGCGCCGGGCGATGAAGGTGGTGGCGCCGCAACACCTTTACATGCTCGCGCTCGCGCCGCCCTTGCCGGGCTGAAAATACGGGTTCGATCCCGAAGCGTGGTCGGTGACGTCGAGGACTTCTTCCACCTCCGGGGCGGCGCTCCTGATCTCGGCCTCCACGCCCTGTCTGAGGGTGACGGAGGCCATGCCGCAGCCCTGGCAACCGCCCTCGAGACGCAGGATCACGCGCTTGCCCTGCACGTCGACCAACGCGATGTGCCCGCCGTGGCCGGCCACGGCGGGGTTGATGCGCGTATCAAGGACCTCGCGGACCGCCTTGCCGATGGGCGTATCGAGCCCCGGCTTCGGGATGGCGTCCATCACGTCTTGCACTTTGTCGATCTCGGGCATGAGGTGCATCAGCATGTTCTCGATCTGCTGCACCATGCCGTAGGCGGCACCTTGCAGGTGCAGGTTCACCGTTGTTCCCGCGAACGAGTGGAACGCAACGTCACCGCCCATGTCGCGAATCCCCGGCTGGAGCCGCGTCGCGATCAGCTCCTTGACCTGATCGATTTTCTCTTGGGGCGCATCGGAGACCGGTTCCAGGGCCTCGATACCCGGCTCGTCGTCAACGTCCTCGCGCTCGTCTTCGATGACGGGCTGGCCCGACGTGAAGTGATCCATGATCGCACCCAGGATCGGCGGTTTGAGCAGCGCCCAATCCTGATCGTCGGCTTTCGTCACGGTGATGCAATCGGCACCGAACAACACGCTCGTGACGCCGTCTATCGCATGGAGACGCTTTGCGAGTGGCGAGCGCTCGGCATCCGCGCGAGTCGGAAACTCGACCGTACCCCGCTTTATTACGCGCTCACCGGGTAGAAAATTCAACGTCTCGGGATTCGGTGTCGCTTCCGTTTGAATAAACATATCGAAGCACTTCCTTGTTGCGCCGACGCCCGGCCCGAAAATCGTCGCGGGGGCGTTACCACAGTTGAAATAGTTCGCCGAAGGCCCCGGATCAATGCCCGGCGGCGCGCGCGCTCGGCTCCGGCGTGCACGTCGAGCGGACGCGCGCGGATCCCATCTTACGTTGCGGGGACGCTGAGATCAAAGCGCGCGCATGGGGCGAAGTTTCCGTCGCGGACGCCGAACCGGGGGGGCCGACAAAAAAAGGCCGGCCGAGCCGTGGCCGAGAGATCGGGATCCTGCGCGGCCACGAAAACCGGCCGCCGATGAAATAACCGGGCCGCAAGGCGGACTCCGAAGCGCGCGGGCCGCGATGCCTGCCTTGCGCCCTTTCGTACGAGGGCGTCGGTAGGGCCCAGGGTCGCGCGACGGCGGAAGCTATCGGGCCAGATCGCGAGCGGTCATCAGCATCTCGTCGACGGTCCGAAAGACGGTCGCGGACGAGTTGTAGGCGTTCTGGACCTGGATCATGCGCGAGAACTCGTCCACCAGATCGACGTTCCCCAGTTCGCGGGTGTTGACTTGGAAAGTCGCGAACCCACTGGTCGTATCTAGAATGGTTGCGGTTCCCGATTCCGACGTCGCCGCGAACACGTTGCCGTTCTTCATTTCGAGCCCATTCGGGTTCGAGAAGACGGCGAACGGCACCTTGTAGAGGCGGCGATCGGTGGCGTCATCGAAGGTGCCGCTGAGGTAGCCTTCGCTATCGAATTTGAGCGAGACGATGGTGGCGTTGGCGAAGCCGTTGCGCTCGTACAAGAACGGCAAGAAATTGCCGTCGAACTGGGTCGTCAGGCTGAGGTCGAGGGTCAGCGAGGCGGTGCTGGTCCCGAAGTTGAGCGCCAGCGGAATGCTGGTCGGACTCGTGAGCTGGCCGTTGGCGTCGAACTGCAAGACCGGTCCGACCTCGGTCGGTGTCGCGACGGCGGCTGCGTTGTCGCTGACGCCGACCACGTTGGGCGTGATGGCGGCGGCGGTCGCGGTCGTGTCGCCGCCGGGATCGGTCGGTGCCGACGAGAGGAGCGTGAACGGCGTGCCGACGGTGTCCGAGGTGACGGTGACCAACCCCACGCCGCCCGACGACGCGGTGACCGCCGTGTTGACGGCGCCGTTGGCGTTGATGGCGGCGATCAGTCCGTCGCGGATGTCGCTGACGGTGAGGTCGCCGGGAAGGACGAGATAGTCCACGGGGGTGCCGTTGATCGTGGCGCGGACCACGTCGCCCGCGTTCACGCCACCGGCAATGGCGATGCGGTTCACCTGGGCGGTCGGCGTCGCCGAATTGTTGGCCTGGGCGGAGAAGACGATCGGCGTGCCGGCCGTATTTGCGGTCAGCGTGATCACCCCACCGGGCGCCGCGGTGGCGGTCACGATTCCGTTTGCGGTCGCGTCGGCGGCGATTGCCGCTACGAGATTGGCGGCGATCGTGTCGATCGTCGTATCGGCCCCGGTCACCGTGTAGGTGACCAGGTTGCCGCTGATGAAGACGGAGTATTGGTCGCCCACCTCGACCGATCCCGAAAGCGTCAGCCTGTTCACCTGCGGAATCTGGGTGGCCTTGTCCGCGACCACGGTCCACTGGCCGATACCCGGCCGGCGCGTGAAGGTGAGGTTGGTCGAATTGCGCTGGCCGGCGGAATCCACCACCTCGATCGAGTACTGGCGCGTGGCGTTGATGGCGTCGCCCGCCGGCAAGTTGAGGTGCAGCTGCGCCGTCGTGGTCGGCTGGTTGTTCCCGGAGAACGCGAACTGGTCGATTCGGAGCGATTGAGGCGTGCCCGTCGTCGGGAATGCGCCACTCGCGTTGGGGGCGAATCCCTGGACGAAATAGCCGTTTTTGTCGGCCAGAAACCCCTTATTAATCGTGATCGGAAGGTTGTTGTTGGTTGCCGTGGCCGTGCTGCCCAATGCCTGTTGGAACGAGCCGTCGCGGGTGTAATAGGTCTTGCCCGAGCCCCCCTCCTCGGTGTTGACGATGAAGAAGCCTTTGCCGTTGAGGGCGACGTCGAGGTCGCGCGCGCTCGAGACCATGAGCCCTTGATCGTCGATCCGCTGAAAGTCTCTGGGCCTGACACCGCTCAAGTCCGATTCGTGGTCGAGGCTGCGGCTCAGCAAGGTCGCGAACTGCGTTTCCGTGCGCCGGTAACCGCCGGTGCTCACGTTGGCGATGTTGATGCCGATGTTGTTCAGGGCATGGGCTTGGCTCATCATCCCATGCGTCGCGGCCGAAAAGGCCCAGTTGACGGTCATGACGTCACTCCGTCTCAATAGCCCCGCGCTGAATACGCCTGCGCGCAAGGATCCTGCGCAGAAGGGGAAGCAATATGGGTGCCATCCCGGTCTGCGCTCAATCCGTTGAAATCAAGAGGGTTTTTATTAGATCCCGTTTAGATCCCGTGGCGCCGGGCAGCAAAATTTGCCGACCTCAGCCGACCTTAATTGTCGGCGGCGGGAAAGACGAAGGCCCGGTCCCGGTCCAGCCTGACCGAGACGGCGGTGCCCGTGGCTGGCAGGAAGGTTCCGTACACGCGCGCATGCAAGAGCACCTCGGCGCCCGTCGCACGAGAGCGCATGCGAAGCCGAACCAGGCTGGTTCGCCCGAGGAGCCTGGCCCAATCGACGCTGAGCTCGGTGTCGCCGGCCACGCCGTCGGGCGCGGGATCGAGTTGCAGCGCCTCCGGACGGATCAGAACCTGGACCCGGGTACCGTCCGGAATACCGTCCGCGGCGAGGCTTCCCAGCGGCGTCGCGACGCGCCCGCCCGCGACGGTTCCTTCGAGCCGGTTTACGGGACCGAACAATGCGGCGACGAAGGCATCGACGGGCTCGAGATAGGTCTTGAGCGGCGGCCCCGCCTGGACGATACGCCCGCCCGCCATGACCAGGATGTGGTCGGCCATGAACATGGCCTCTTCGGGATCGTGGGTCACCATCAGCGTCGCGACTCCCGTTTCCTTCAAGAGATCGAACGTCTCTTCGCGGATTTGGGCGCGGCGCGTGATGTCGAGATCGGAGAACGGCTCGTCCAGAAGCAGGACCTTGGGCGCGGGCGCGAGCGCGCGCAAAAGCGCCACGCGCTGTTGCTCGCCGCCCGAAAGCGTGTGTGGGTAAGCGTCGGCGTAGCCTTCGAGCCCCATGCGCGCGAGCGCCTCTCGCGCCCATGTGGCGCGTTCGCCCGAGCGCGCCACGCCGTAGACCACGTTCTCGAACACGTTGAGGTGGGGAAAGAGTGCGTAGTCCTGAAACATCAGCCCGATGCCACGCTTCTCGGGAGACGTGTGACGCCGGGCGTCGGCGTCGGCGACCACTTTGCCTTCGACGAGCACGCGGCCGCGCTGGAGTCGATCGAGGCCGGCGATCACGCGCAAAAGCGTCGTCTTGCCGCAGCCCGACGGGCCGATCAGGCAGACGAGCTGTCCCGCCTCGACCGTCAGGCTGACGGATTCGAGAACGCGCGTGCCCGGGAACGCGTGCGACACTTCGATCGCGACGAGCTCGCTCATGCCGGAGCCCGCCGGCCTTCCCATTGACCCGGCCGCGAGCGCGTGATCGCCATGCTGAGCAGGATGACCGGCAAGACGCCGGCCGCGACGATGGCGAGCGCCGCCGGCGCGCATTGTTCCAACAGCTCGCGCGAGGCGAACTGATAGACATAGGTCGCCAGCGTCTCGAAATTGAAGGGCCGCAGGATGAGGGTCATCGGCAGCTCCTTCATGCTGTCCACGAACACCAGTATCGCGGCGGCGAGAATGCTTCCCCGCATCAATGGCAGATGAACCCGGCGTAGCGCCCCAAGCGGTGCGCTTCCCAGCGTGCGGGCGGCGCCGTCCATGCTCGGCGTAACCTTGGCGAGGCTGGCGTCCACGGTCCCGAACGAGAGCGCGAGGAAGCGGACCAGATAGCCGTAGGTAACGGCGGCCAAGGTGCCACTCAACAACAGACCGGTCGAAACGCCGAACACGTCGCCCATGAAGGCGTCCACAGCGTTGTCCAAGCGCGCCAAGGGGATGACGACGCCGATGGCGAGAACCGCTCCCGGAACCGCGTAGCCGACACTGGCGAGGCGGGTCGCGGCTCGCACCGCCCGTCCGCGGCCAAGGCGGACGCCATAGGCCATAAAGAGGCCGATCCCGGTCGCAAGCAAGGCGGCCATCGATGAAAGCGTCAGGCTGTTAAGGGCGTAAACCGTAAAGTCGGCGACGGGGGTATTCGCGGAGGCGCCGATGGAATAATCGATCAGCACCGCGCTCGGCACGACGAAGCCGAGAACGATCGGGGTGGCGCAGGCCGTCACCGCCAGCGCGGCCGGGACACGGTCGAGCCGATAGGTGGGCAGCTGCCGGTAGCGGTTCGTGGTGTGGTGAAACCTGAGCCGCCGCCGCGCCCAGCGTTCGGCCGCGATCAGCGCGAGTACCAGGACGAGCATGACCGTGGCCAATTGGGCGGCGCCCGAGGTGCTGTTCATGTTCAGCCAGACGTCGTAGATGCCGGCGGTGAACGTGTAGACGGCGAAATAGTCCACCGTTCCGAAATCGTTGAGCGTTTCCATCAGCGCCAGGCTGACGCCGATGACGATGGCCGGCCTGGCCAGCGGAAGCGCGACCGAGGCGAAGCTCCGCCACGGCCCCCGACCCAAAAGGCGGCTGACCTCGAGGACGCAGACCGACTGCTCGAGAAAAGCCGCCCGCGCGAGCGCGTAGACATAGGGGTAAAGCACCAAGGTCATCATGGCGATGGCGCCGGTCAAAGACCGAATTTCGGGGAACCAATAATCCTTGGGGCTCGACCAGCCGAACAGCCCGCGAAGCGCGCCCTGGACCGGACCTGCGTATTCCAGGATGTCCGTATAGACGTAGGCGATGATGTAGGCGGGCACCGCAAGCGGCAGCAAAAGCGCCCAGGCGAAGACGGCGCGGCCGGGAAACCGGCACATGGTCACGAGCCACGCGGTACCCGTGCCGACAGCGAACACGCCGACGCCGACGCCCAGCATCAATGCCAGGGTCGTTCGGGTGTAGTGGGGCAGGACCGTCCGCGCCAAGTGGCCCCAAATGTCGTCGCTGGGCGCGATCGCCAGCGTGAAGACGGCGAGTACGGGCGCGGCCATCAGACCGGCGACGGCGAGCGTGCCGATACCCCAGGCGTCGATTGCGAGGCCCGCACGCGAAGCCTTGGGAAGCGCGCTCGTCGCGCGTGCGAGCGCAGGCCTCATCCAATTCGCGATGCGAACGGCGACGCCCGGCGCACGATGACGGACGTCGCTATCGGATGCCGTCTCGGGGGTATTGGCGTGGTCACGAACCTCCGCCGCCGAAATCGAACCCGACCACGTCGACGAGCCGTGAGGCGGCGGCGCGGCGCTTCGCGACCTCCGTCAGGTTTACGGAATCGGCCTTGAACGTGCCCCAGGATTCGACCAGGGGATGGAGCGCGACTCCGACCTTGACCGGATATTCGTAGTTCGTCTCGGCGTAAAGTTCCTGCGCGAAATCCTCGCTCAGGAATTCGATCAGCCGAACCGCGTTGTCGACGTTCTTCGCGCTTTTCGTCACGGCGGCGCCGCTGACGTTGACGTGGGTTCCGCGGCCGTCGGAGTTCGGGAAGACGATCCGCGTGGCGGCCGCCCACTTCTTCTGCTCGGGTTCACTCTCGTTCGTCACCATGGCCGCCATGTAATAGGTGTTGGCCACGGCCACGTCGCAGAGACTTTCGTAAATGGCCTTGGCCTGGGCGCGGTCGTTGCCCTGGGGCTTGCGGGCGAGATTCGCGCGCACACCGGTGAGCCACGCGCGCGCCTCGTCGAGCCCGCGGTCGGCGATGACCGAGGCGATCAGCGAGACGTTGTAGTCGTGCTTGCCCGAGCGGATGCAGACCCGTCCCTTGAGGTCCGGTCTGGCCAGGTCCTCGTAGGAACTGATCGTGCCCGGCGCGACCCGGTCCTTGCTCACGTAGAAGACCCGAGCCCGTGTCGTCAGTCCGAACCACAGGCCCTCGGGATGGCGGTATTGGGCCGGGATGTTCATCCGTAGCGTCGGCGACTCGACCGGCCGAAGAACCCCGGCCTCGACCATGTCGTGCAGCCGTCCGATATCAACCGTGAGAACCGCGTCCGCCGGGCTGTTGGCCCCTTCCGCCTTAAGCCTTTCGAGCACGCCCTTCGGCGCGAAGACGACGTTCACTGCGATTCCGGTCTTCGCCGTGAAGGCGTCGAGCAGTGGCTGGATCAGGAACGGCTGGCGGTAGGAATACAGGTTCACCTCGCCCTGGGCCGATGCCGGAACGGGGCTGCCGGGAACGCCGAGAACGGTGGCCAGCAAGACGGCGCCGAAGGCGGTCCGCGGGTTCGGGGCAAGGACTTTCATGAGGGGACGAAGGGTGTTCATTGTTGCCTCTGGTGGTTGGAAAGTGCTTTGTCAAAGCATCGTACGCGAGCCTGGTTGATAATGCAACTCATTCGCAACAGAACCGCAGCACCCCGCGTTAGGGAGTTTCTAAACGCGGGCCGCGCAAGCGCCATTGATCCAGATCAATCGAACGACAACGCCGTTGCCAAGGGCCTGTGGTTTCTGGAGCGCGGCTCGCGAATCCTCTGGTTCCGGCCCAACTCCTCGGCCATTATGCATCGGCCGTCCGGCTGGCGCTGGTCGTTTAACCCGATTTTAACCGCGTGGCGCCGAGGATGGACCCTGAGCGTTCGGGATCGATTCCCCGATCGCCCGCGATTACCGCGGTCGTTGCCATGAAAGTTACCAGCACCAGACCGACGAAGGCGGGTTCCGAGATCCGGCAGCCGCGCAAGGCGACCGGCACGGGAACGCGGTTCGCCGAAGAGCTGTCGGCCGCGGTTGAATCGTCGGCAACGGAGTCGGTGAACGAGACGACGCCCGCGAGCGCCGTCGGATCGATCCTATCGGTCCAGGAGTCGTCTGGCGACGAAGGCCGGCGACGGCGGTCGCTTGCAAGGGAACGCGCCGACGACCTTCTCGATCGCCTCGAGCGCTTGCGCCGCGAGATCCTTGCGGGTGTCGTTTCCAAGGATCAGTTGCAAGAACTCGCGCGACGCCTGCGCGCCGGGCGGATGACCTCGGATGATCCGCGCCTGAACGAGATCCTCGCCGAAATTGAGCTCCGCACCCAAGTTGAAATCGCGAAGCTGACCCGCGACGCATGAGGCCGACGACCCACCGCCGCGACCGCGCTGTCGGGCCGAGAACCGCGCGCCTGTCGGTGGGACGGCCGCGAAATCTCCGTTGCGGCGCGATATGCACGTGCATATAGTCCGCACCGTCTTCACGCACCGTCGTCACAGATTATCCCCGATGCCGCCGAAACTGCCTCCGGATTATCGGCCGTCGAACATCGAGCCCTTCATGAGCCCGGTGATGCGGGAGTACTTTCGACACAAGCTGTTGTTCTGGCGCGACGGCATCCTGAACGAGACCAGCGAGGCGCTTCAGTCCCTCCAGGAAGAGGAGACCCGCGAAACCGACGTCACCGACCGTGCGTCGATCGAGGCCGACCGATCGGTGCGGTTACGGACCCGGGACCGTGCGCGCAAGCTCGTCGCCAAGATTGAAGCGGCGCTCGATCGCATTGAAGGCGGGACTTACGGATACTGCGAAGAGACCAGCGAGCCCATCAGCATCCAGCGCCTCGAGGCCCGTCCGATCGCGACTCTCAGCGTCGAAGCCCAGGAACGCCACGAGCGTAAAGAAAGAACCTGTCGCGACGATTAGGCCTGGTCTTTCCC
>JASMAE010000364.1 GCA_030754475.1 Rhodospirillales bacterium | reverse complement strand
CACTTCTTCGTTGTCGGCGGCGAATACCACGGCGTCGGGCGCATGGGCCTCGTGATAGGATTCGTCGCGCCCGTGCTGTTCGCGAACCGCATCGGTCAGAGACAGCCGATCGCCGAAGATTGCGCGCAGTTCTTCGAGCAGGCCGTCCTTCAGCGCCGCGTCTTGGCCGCCCTTTGCCATGTCTCTCCTCTTACCTGTTCCGGCGAGGCTACGGCTCGGCCGGAATGCCCTCAAGAGCCGCCTGAGCCGGATGTCTCAGCGCCGGGCGGGTGTCGGCGCCGGGCACTCGCGCTCGAAGAATTGCCCATAAAGCCCCTTGAGCCGCGCCGTCATCGGGCCCGGCCGCCTCCCGGTGATGACGCGCCCGTCCACCTCGGTCACAGGCGTGAGGCTCCCGAGGGTGCCGGTCACGAAGGCCTCGTCGGCGCCGTACACTTCGGTGAGCGAGAAGTCCTTCTCGAGGACCGAAATCCCGTCGCCACGGCCAATCTCTATGACGTGGCCGCGCGTGACCCCGTTCAGGCAGTACTTGCCCGTCGACGTCCACACCTCACCTTTTCGGACGATGAAGAAGTTGGTCGAATTGCAGGTGCTGACGAAGCCTTCTGGATCGAGCATCAGCGCCTCGTCGGCGCCAGCGTTCAATGCCTGCACCAGGGCCGTGATGCAGTTGAGCTTGCTGTGCGAATTCAGCTTCGGGTCCTGGGTGTCCGGGTGCGCGCGGCGCACGCTTGAAGTGAACAGGCGAACGCCCAGGGTGTCGGCCTCGGGCGCCTTCAGCTTGTGCTCGGCGATGATGACCACGGTGGCGGGTCCCACGGTCAGACGCGGGTCCTGATGCGGCGTGCTCTTGACGCCGCGGGTCACCATGAGCCGGATGTGGACGTCCGATTCCATCGCGTTGGCCTCGACGGTTCGGTAGAGCGCCTCGGTCACCTCGGCCGGCGTCATTCCGATGTCCATGCCGATGGCCTTGGCGCCCTCGAAGAGCCGGTCGAGGTGTTGGTCGAGAAAAGCGATCTTTCGGTTGTGCAGGCGCACGCCCTCCCAGACGCCGTCTCCCAATACGAAACCCGAATCGAAGACCGAGACCTTGGCCTCGTCGCGGTGGACGAGTGCGCCGTTGACGTAGATTTGAACGTCGGCGTTGCGCGCGTCCTCAATGGTCTCGTGCGTTCCTCTCGCCATGGCGCGTCGGCCTCTCGGTTCTTCCTAGAGCGGATCGCGTTTGATCGGAACCGCTATACGCTTGCGATCAAACGCGTGAAACCATTCGATTTCAACAGAGTAGACCAGATCGTGGCCGGCGGATCGCGCCTACGCGACCCCGACCGATCACGATCTTGTCTAGAATGACTCGGCCCAGGGCCTGAGATCCATCTCAAGCGTCCAAGCGCTGCGGTGCTGGCGATGCAGCGCCAGGTAATTCTCGGCGATCGCGTCGGCGTCCAAAAGGGCGTCGGGTCCGCGTCCGACCGCGAACGCGGCGTCGCGTTCGGACATGATCACGCCGTCGATGATAACGTGGGCGACGTGCACGCCCCGCGATCCCAGCTCGCGGGCCATGCTTTGCGCCAGCGCCCGAAGTCCGAACTTGCCCACCGCGAGGTTGGCAAAGTTCGCGGCCCCGCGCAGAGACGCGGTCGCGCCCGTGAATACGATGGTTCCGCGACCGGCCTCGGCCATGGTCCGCGCCGCGGCGCGCCCGACGAGGAAACCGCCGAGGCAACCGACCCGCCAGCAGGCCTCGAACTCGTCCGTCCCGATATCGAGGATCGCCCGCGGGACGAAGGTGCCGGCGTTGTAGACGACGAGTGCCGGATCGCCGAGGTCCGAAGCAATCTGGGCGAACAACGCATCGACCGCCGCCTCGTTCGTGGCATCGCAGGCGTAAGCACGAAAATCGCCGCCGGACGACGCCAGCGCGTCCACTAGCGGCGCAAGGCGGGCGGAATCGCGCGCAGCCAGGCCGACGTTCATGCCGGCGTCCGCGAACCGCCGCGCGAGCGCCGCGCCCAATCCCGGGCCGACGCCGACGATCAGCGCCGTCTCGCGTTCAGCCATTACCCCTCCGCCGCCGCCGGGTCGCACGCAGCCGACCGCCGGCCCGGGAGGGACGCGCGCGCGCTGGTGTTCTCGCGCTCAGATCCGTTTTCCCTTTACGGCGTCGCGAAGCTCGCCAATGCGCTCGTCGAGCCCAGGCATGAGGGGGTAGATCTTGCGCACCTCCTCGAGGGCCGCGACGGCCCCGTTTTCGTTTCCGATGGCGCCGTAGATGAGGCCCAGACCCGACAGCGCCCCGAAATGGCGGGATTCGAGCGCGAGGGTGCGTTGGATGTCGCGCACCGAGGAATCGTACTCGCCCATGAGGTAGTAGAACGTGGCGCGTTTGTTCCAGCCCTCGGCAAGTTCGGGTCGGCGTTCGACGACGGAATCGAAGGCCAGAAGCGCGCCTGCGTAGTCGCCACCGCCCATGGCCCGGATCCCCAGCTTCATCTCGGTGTCCACGTCGACGTCGCCGCTTTCCAGCCAAATCCCCCAAATGTCCTGCTCGATCGCATAGGCTTCGAGAGTGTTGGGCGTCTCCTTCAAGCGCCCGAACAGGGTGTCGAGACGCACGTCGTCCTGTCCCGCCGCCGCGGGCGAAGCGAGCGCGAGCGCAAACGCGAACAGCCATGCGCGGATGCCGAAGCTCATGGATTCACGTTACGCGCCCGCCCCGTTGTTGCCAAGTCTCGGGCGCGTGGGCGGCAAGCTCGCGCGGTGGCGGCCCGCCCGTCGCCCA
>JASMAE010000363.1 GCA_030754475.1 Rhodospirillales bacterium | reverse complement strand
GAACGACGACGTCGTCAACCTGCTCAAGGCCAATTGCCGCATTCCCGACGTCAACTGGGGCGACATCACCGCCATGCTGGCGGCCTTGCGGGTCGGCAAGCAGCGGGTCCATGGGATGATCGAGCGCCACGGCCTCGAGACTTTCCTGCAAGGCCAGAAGGACCTCCAGGACTACTCCGAGGCCAAGACCCGGGCGGTGCTGAGCAAGATACCGAACGGGACCTACGAGTTCTGGGATTACTTGGACGACGACTACGTGACGCCGATCCCAACTCGCATCCGGGTGCGCATGACGGTGGACGACGGCACCGTGCACATGGACGTCACCGGCACCGACCCCCAGGTGCCGGCATCCTTCAACATCTGCGCCATGGATCGCATGCACGAATGGCTGACGATCCGGTTCATCACCTACGTCTCGACCCACGATCCGAACGTGATCCTGAACCACGGACTTTTCCGCCCGATCACAATGACCAATCCACGCGGAACCATGTTGAACTGCGAGTACCCGGCCGCCGTGGGCCACCGCAGCGCCCCGGCGCGGCGCCTGTTCGACGTGCTGACGGGCACGATCCTCAAGGCCGCGCCCGAGACCATGGCCGCGGCGTCGTCGGGGGCGGGTTGTGCATTGCGGCTCGCGGAGTACCCCGAGGACGGCGGCGGCGAGCGCAGCATCTCGTTCATCGAGTATCTTCGCGGCGGCATGGGCGCCTACATCGGCCTCGACGGCGAGGGCTACGACGGGGTGGATGCTCGCGATTCCACGATCGCGAACCTCAGCAACAACCCGCTCGAAGTGGTCGAACGCGAGTGCGGGGTTATCTTCCGCAATTGGGACGTGCTTCCCGATTCCGGCGGTCCCGGCCGTTGGCGGGGTGGCGCCGCCGGAACCTGCACCATCGAGATCGTGCGCGACGGCGGCGCCATCTACGGCACTGGCATGGAGCGCATGCGCTTCCCCGCCTGGGGCGTTCGCGGCGGCAAGCCGGGGCAGATGTACCGAGTCATCGTCAACCAAGGTCGCGACGACGAATACGAGGTCGGCAAGATCGAGGAGATTCGCGTCAACGGCGGCGACACCATTACCGTTATGCTGCCCGGCGCCGGCGGGTACGGTGACCCGTACCTGCGCGATCCCGAAGCCGTGCTCCGCGACGTCCGTTACGACTTCGTGACCGCCGACGGCGCCAGGCGCGACTACGGCGTTGCGATTGCCGACGGCGTCATCGACCAGAAGGCGACCGCGAAATTGCGAAGCCGCCGGGTCAAGGACAACGTGCATGCCGAGTTCGATTTCGGGCCCGACCGCGAGGCCTGGGAGTCCGTGTTCGACGACGCGACCATGAACGCGCTGAATGCGCGCCTGTTCGCGCTGCCGGTCTCGGCGCGCTCGAGGGTGCGCGCGCGGATCTTCGCCGATGCGATCCCGGACTTGCCGCGGTGCGGCGACGGCCGCTCGGTGACGGACGTGATCACGGATGCGGACGCCGTGCGCGCGCGACTTCGAACCGCGATCGCCGAGGCGTTCGCGGATGCGCCCCGGCCGGGGGCGGAGACCGCCGCCCGCGCCGCCCAGTAAGACCGCGGATGCCCGCGACAAGCGCGGGCATGACACTGGAGCGGATCGCGGTTGCTAGAGCACGATCCAACCAGATTGAATCAATCGGCAATACATTATCCTCGGCGGCGGCAACCGCGCGTCGAAAATCCGGGTAACGCCGGATATCTTCCGTCTCACGCCCAACACCGAGATCGTCGAAGGCCTCGCCCTCCCCGTCCCGCCGACACCGGCCGCTTAGAACCCCCTATTCGGCGGCGCGGATGGGTGCCGCGTCGGTCACCGGCGCGCCCCACTTCACCAGGAAGGCGCGCAGCTTCGCCTCGTCGTCCGCCGTCAGCGGCTTTATGGGATCGCGGGTGTAACCGGCGGGCAGCCCGATCATGTTGAGCCCCGCCTTGTAGGCCGCCGGCACCGTGCCCAGGTAGCTGTTCACCTGCTTGATCTCGAGCGAGAGCCGCATCAGGTCGCGGCGCTCGTCCTCCGACATGCTTTCGAACTCGAAGATGCGGTTCGGGTTGCCGAAGTACTCCAGGGGCGAGCCGATGACCCCCCGGGCACCCAACTGCAACCCGGTGGTGTGGAAGAGGGCGGCACTGACCAAGATGTTGATCTTGTCGTGAAACAGCAGGCAATTTTCGATTTGGTGTTGGAGGTCGTAGTTATTGTCCTTGAGCGCCTCCACCTGGCACACGTCGAGGATGGCCGCGAGCTGCTCGTGGGTGATGCTGACGTTGTTGCGGTTGGGCGAGTTGTAAACCAGCACCGGCAGCGGCACCGCCTTGGCCATCGCCTCGAAGCGACCCACCACGTCGGCCGTGGGCGCCTTTGCGAAGGCATACACGTAGGGTTGGGGCTTGATGCAAAGGCCGTAGGCACCCCCCTCCGCCGCGGCCGTGGCGCGTTCGATGGCCTCGCGCTCGGTGATCGCCCAGGCGCCCACATAGACCGGCCGTCCGTCGGCCTCGCGCATGGCGATCTCGGTGATCTCGCGCAACTCCTTCAGATCGAGCGCCCAGTTCTCGCCGTTGTCGCCGGCGATCAGGAACCCCTTGGAGCCGCACGCGATGTGCCAGCGCAGGATCTCGGCGAAGGCGTCCGCCATGAAGTCGCCCTGTTCCGAAAACGGCGTCACCGTCGCCGGATAGCAGCCTATCTCCAATCGTTTCATGGACCATTCCCTCCGATTTTCCGAATGTGCATCGTCTATCGCGCCGATCCGACCGGGAGAATGGTATGACCGCCAGGAGAACGGGTCAAAGTTCTTATCCTCGTGCAGCCAATCCGACGCGGCTAATCTGGTTCTCGCGGAGGCCCGATACGGCTGTAACCTGCACATTGCGTAAGTCCGCTTCGGGTCAAAAGCAGGCTCCTTGCGACGACCCTCGGAATGTCCGCTTTCGGGGGCAAAGCAGACGTAAATCACAGTCCAGTCGAAGGTC
>JASMAE010000362.1 GCA_030754475.1 Rhodospirillales bacterium | reverse complement strand
AGACGAACCGGTAGTGGCGAACGACTTCGTGTGTGGGATAGGGCCCCGTGTCGATGATCTCGTCGTTCTGGCTCAGGTAGTACGTGAACTCGGCCCGCGTCGCTTCGCTGACATAGGGCAGCGACACCACCGTCCGCCGGGCGCCGGACGCCATCACCAGGCTGTCGGCCATCAACGCCCGGCGCATGTACGAACCGCAGACCGCGATCTCGGGCGCGAGCCTTCGCACCCACAACGACACTCTGAACCGGTAAATGGGCTGACGGGCGTACGCGTGCTCGTCGACGGTATGCACCCGGTATCCGGCGAACACCACGTCGGCAACGCCGCTCCAACTGGTGCAACCGAGCACCGTGATGTCGGCCGGCGCGACGCCGAAAGCGTCCGCGTAGTGATCGAGCGCGCGGCGAAACAGCACCATGTCGCCGATGCCATCCATGCGCACGACGAGAAGGCCGCGGCGGCGCTTGAAGACCGGCCAGTTCCGGGCCACAAGGTCGAAGGGCCGGAACAGCCACCAACGCCTGCGCATGGCCGCGGGCAACGCGCGCCAGAACCACGAAGTGACAAATCGGTGGCCGGGGATCGCGCGCGGATCGTGCTGTGTCGCCGGGCCGCCCGTCGGTTTCACGGGGCCTTCTCCACGATTGCCTTCTCCAGCGGGATTTCGGGGCGCGCGCCGAAATGGCCGATGATCTCGGCGGCCGCGACCCCACCCAGATGGGCGCAATCGTGCAGATTGCGTCCTTGGACGAGGCCGTAAAGGAAGCCGGCCGCATAGGCGTCGCCGGCGCCGGTGGTGTCGACGAGGCGCGCGGGCGCATGAGCGTCGACCACGTGTATCTCGTCGCCGGAAACGACGACTGAGCCCTGTTCGCTGCGCGTGAGCGCGGCAATCGCACAGTGGCCGCGGACGCTTTGCAGGGCCGCGTCGAACTCGTCGACCCGGTAGAGCGTCGTGATCTCCGCCTCGTTGGCGAACAGGATGTCCACGTGATCGTTCACGAGATCAAGAAAGTCCTCGCGATGACGGGCGACGCACAGGGGATCGGATAGGGAAAGCGCGACCCGGCGCCCTGCCGCGTGCGCCAATCCGGCCGCCTTGACGAACGCCTTTTTCGCCCCCGGCGGGTCCCAAAGATAGCCTTCGAGATAGGTGATCTCGGCGGCCGCGATTTCGTTCTCTTGAACGTCGCCGGGTCCCAGCTCGACGCAGGCGCCCAAGAACGTCTGCATGGTGCGCTCCGCGTCCGGCGTGACGAAGATCAGGCATCGCGCGGTCGGGGCCCCGCCCCGCGAAAGAACGGTGTCGAAGGCGATGCCCAGCGTCCGGATGTCGTGACGGAACACCGCGCCCCACTGATCCTCGTGCACCTT
This sequence comes from Rhodospirillales bacterium, assembly GCA_030754475.1. Classification (GTDB taxonomy): domain Bacteria; phylum Pseudomonadota; class Alphaproteobacteria; order Rhodospirillales; family JASLLV01; genus JASLLV01. The sequence goes on along the minus strand of JASMAE010000362.1, from coordinate 21 downwards.
GCCGACGAAGGCGCAGTCGAG
>JASMAE010000361.1 GCA_030754475.1 Rhodospirillales bacterium | reverse complement strand
AGGCGCGCATCTCGTCCTCATCGACGATCACGCCTTCGGCGGCTACGATATCGCGAAGTTGGCCGACAATCGCGTCGCGGCGGCCTATGATGCTGGCGTCGGGGTCCGGCATACGCATGGCGTCACGCTTCCCGGGCGCGCAACGCCGCCGTCGACGTTAGAGCACACGCCGGCCAGATTGGATCAATTTGATGGTGGCAAATCGGCTTGTCCGGCCAGGCGCGCCTAGAAGCGCACCTAGCCACGGCGCAAAATAACTCCGCTCATACGGTTCGGTCTGATCGCATAGTGCTCTAGCCTGGCGTCGGCGCGCGCACGCCGAAAAGGGGTGAGGCGGCGGCGCTTCAACTCCCGGGATAAAGGCTTTTCCAGTAGGTTTCGTTCACCGGATTGACGGCGCCGTTGTGCATGGTGCCGAGGCAATCGCGAAACGTGAACTTCTCCCACGTCGGCGCCTCATTGGGCTTGCGGTCCGATCCGAGTGATACGCTCGAGCACGCGCGAAACGCGTTGCGCGCTTGCTCGATCGCCGCTTCGGCCCCGGCGCCCGAGACGCGCGCCGCCGCGTGCCGCCAGGCCGCCTGATGGTCCGCCGGCGTGGTGGCGCGAAGCCTGGGCAACGCGTTGACCGCCTCGTGAAGGACGGCGGCCACGGCCATCTTCGCCGGGTGCGCGGCGATCACCTCTTCAGCCACGGGCCTGAGCGTATCCTGGGCCTGGGCGAGGTCGGTTTCGGTCTGCGGGTTCTCGTCGCCAGACTCGGGGCGCGGCGCGAGCACCACCGGCCCGCTCACGCGCGCGATCAGCTGCGAAAGCCGGAATCGATCGATGACGCTCGCGGGAACGCTCACCTTGACGGCCAGATGACCGCGTTCGGCCGCGATCGAGACGGGCGCCGCCGAGGCGGCCAGCTCCATCTCACCGCCGTCGGCGAGCAGGCCGACGATGCGCAAGGGCCGTTCCACGTCCGTTTCGGTCAGGATGTCATAGACCGTGCCCTTGCGGGGCATTTCGCGGTCGCGCTGCAGGCAGATCGTGGTGATGTCGGCGGCGCATTCGCCGGCCTCGCACAACAGGGGCACGTCCCCCTTCGAGGCCACGAGAAGGGCCTGCGGAGCCGCCGTTGCGGTGCCCGCGAAACCCGCCAATCCGATTACGACCGCGGCCATACTGATCATTCGCATCCGCTTTACTCCTTGAATCGTCGGTCGCGCACCGGCGAGCGAGCGGGCGCGACTTTAGGGCTTGTATAAAGTATAGCGCAATTGGCGGCGGCCCGGAAAGGAAATCAGCGCCTGTCACGGGCCCAGCATGCCGTCACGAACCGGCGTGGGTCCTCCGCCAGTAGTCGTCGTTGACCCGCTGCATCAGCTTGTTGTGCATGTGGCCCAAACAGCCTCGCAGCGGAATGTTCGTCCGCCAGGGCGCCGTGCAGAACGCGAACGCTTCTTGGGCGCGTGCAAGCGCGGGCGCGGCGACGGGGCTTGGCGCCCGGTCGCGCCAGCCGTCGAGGGCCGCGACCCATGCGCGGCCGTTCTCGGCGGGGCTCGAAATGCGCGCGCGCGGCAACGCGTTGTAGACGTCGTGAACCAGCCAGGCGGCGGTGACCTCTTCACTGCGGGCGCTCAGTACGGTCTCGGCGACGGGCCGCAACGCCGCCAGCGCCCGGGCGAGCTCGACCGCGGACCGCGTATCGGCGACCTTTCCGGACACCACCGGGGCCAAGACCACGGTGCCTTTGATGTGGGCCGCAAGAATCTCGATCCCGAAGCGCTCGCGCACGTCGTCGGGCACGCTCAACTTCACGGCCAAGTGCCCGCGGGCCGCGCTCAACGCGACCGGGACCCGGCCCGTAAGCGCCACCTCGCGTCCGTCGGCGGTTCGCCCGACGAGCGTCAAGGCGCCATGCGCGCCGGCAAGCTCGATCGCCTCGTACGGCGTCCCGGGAAGTGGCGTGTCCCGGTCGCGCTGGAGGCAGATGGTGGTCACGTCGGCGGCACATTCGCCGGCCTCGCAGCGGAGCGCGATCTCGCCCTGGGTGGCGACGAGCAGGGCTTGGGGTTCGCCGGCATCCGCCGCCCCGGCGAGAAGGCCGACCCCAAGGGCGCAAACCGGTACGATGATGATCGAGCGCATGGCGGATCCTCCTCCTCTCCGCGCCCCGCCGGAGCACGAAAATAACGGCCGCGCGCGTCCCGCCGTGGGCCAGTCACGGAGATGGTAACCCGAAGGCGCTGTGCTGCAATTGGTTATCATTGGCGCGCCGACTTGGGCGGCCGGGGCGCGAGTTCGCTGCGGGAGCGGAGCGGTTAGCCCTGGCGGGCTTTGAAGCGGCGGTTGCGCTTGTTGATGACGTATACGCGCCGGCCACGGCGGACGACACGGCAGCCGCGCTCGCGGAGCTTGGCGGTCTTGAGCGAGTTCTTGACCTTCATGCGTGTCCAACCTTTTCCCCGGCGTGCTGCCGTGAGGCGAGCATGCGGTGCGCCCGCCGCCGGAAGGCGCGGAAGCTAGAGCGCAGAGGCGCGCCTGTCAAGGCGGGCCGGGCGAACGATGCGCTATTTGGCGGCAGTGACGATGATCTCAACCTTCGCCGGACCTTCGAGTTGAATCCCGACACAGGCGCGCGTCGGCGGGTTGTTGGGGTCGATCCAGGCCCGCCACACCTCGTTCAACTCGGGCCGGAGCGCGATGTCCGAGACGAATACCATGGCCGTCAGCAAACGCGACTTGTCGGTTCCCGCCAAGGCGAGCAACCGATCAATCTTGGCCAGCACCTGCTCGGTCTGGACCGTGGTCGACGCGCTCTGGTCGTCGGCCATCTGACCGGCGAGATAGACCACGCCGTTGTGCTCGACCACGTAGCTCATGGTCGGGTTTATTTCCTGACGCGTAATCTCCATGGGAGCCTCCTCATGTTCATCTTCGGCGGTGAGAGAAGATTGGGAACGCGATCAGCGCGCCGCCGCGCGCAGCACGTCCACCCGTTCGCGGGTCCAGTGGAGCCGGCGGTCGTGGATGCCGAGCTCTTCGAGGTGGGCGACGGTGTTGTAAAGATAATCGCAACAAGGACCAATCCGGCCCTTGGCGGTGGCGATGGCCGCGGCCGTCTCTTCGTCCGTCAGCCCGCCCGCGTACCGGTCGTGGCCGTCGTTGATGGCAAACGCGATGGCGCGCACCGCACCCTCGGGCGTGCGGGCCGCGACCCAGCGCGGTCGGTAGGCGCCGGCCACCATCTCGCGGCGCCAGACGATATCGAGCTCGGTCCTGGTTTTGGGGCGGGCGATGCGATAGACCAGACCCCGGCACGATCCCCCGCGTTGAAGGCCCAGCATCAGGCCGGGGTTCTCCGGCGATCCGCGCCCCAACTTCACCCACAGGCAAAAGCGCCGGTGCCAGCCGTGGACGGTCGCGATCCGCTTCTCGGCGAAGTGGAACGCCGGGTTCCAGAGCAAAGAGCCGTAAGCGAAGACCCAGACGTCGTCTTCCGGCGCCACGTCCATCAGCATCGAGGTGAGCGACGCATCGCGCTCCTCGTCGCTAAGCAGGCGGAGCGAGCTGTCTCCTTCGGCGATCATCTTCTGGATGAAACCGCTTTGGATGTTCTCTCGGGTCAACACAAAGGCGTTGCCCTTCTCAAGCCCGCGCGAAGATACCCGCTCCGCGCGGGCGCTGAGATTACCACGCGCAAGTTCGCGATCAACTCGCCGCCGCAAGGAAAATTGCTGCCGCCGGCGGCTCGCGGTAACGTGCTCTCGCTCAAGCCTTGGCGGCGACGGCCTCTACCTCGATCATCCATTCGGGATCGGCGAGGCCGGCGACGAAGATCAGGGTCGCCGCCGGGTCTCCCGCCGCCCCTTCGAGCGGAAAAACGCGCTCGCGCACGTCGCGCAGGAGGGCGAGGTCCTCGCGCCGGGTCATGTACGTGACCGTCTTGATCAAGTCCTCTTGGCTGTAGCCGTTGTCCTCGAGGACTGCCTTGACGTTCAGGAAGGCGCGTTCGATCTGGCCCGCCGGGCCTTCGGCCAGGCTTCCGTCGGGGCCGATCCCCACCTGGCCGGAAACGAACAGGATGCGCGCGCCCGCGGGCGCCTCGACGCCGTGGGTATAGC
>JASMAE010000360.1 GCA_030754475.1 Rhodospirillales bacterium | reverse complement strand
CTATCGCAAGCTGATCGAGATCGGCATCGCGCTGTCAGCGGAACGCGACCACAAGCGCCTGATCGAGAGCATCCTCATCGGGGCCAAGGCGCTCAGCAACGCCGACGGCGGCACGCTTTACCTGCTCGACGGCGAGGTGCTGAGATTCGAGATCATACGTACCGATTCGCTTGGCATCGCGCTCGGGGGCACGACCGGCAAGGCGATTGACTTTCCGCCGCTTCACCTCCACGACCCGAAGACGGGCCAACCCAACCACCGCAACGTGGCGACGCACACCGCCTTGACCGGCGTATCGATCAACATCGCCGACGCCTACGAGGCCGTGGACTTCGATTTCTCGGGTACCAAGAAGTTCGATGAAGGGACGGGGTACCGCTCCAAGTCGTTCCTGACGGTTCCCTTGAAGAACCACGACGGCGACGTCATCGGCGTGCTTCAAATCCTGAACGCCCGCGATCGCACAAGCGGCGAAGTGATCGCGTTTCCCGAAAGCATCCAACCGCTGATCGCGGCGCTTGCCTCTCAGGCCGCCGTCGCGCTCGACAACCAGCAGCTCATCCAGGCCTTGAAGGAGCTTCTGGATTCGTTCATCGAGCTGATGGCGGGCGCCATCGACGCGAAGTCGCCCTATACGGGCGGCCACTGTCAGCGGGTACCGGAACTGACCAAGATGCTCGTCGGCGCGGCCTGCGAGTCGGACGATTCCCGCTTCCGCGATTTCGATCTGACCGAAGAAGAGTGGTACGAGCTCCACATCGCGGCTTGGCTGCACGACTGCGGCAAGGTGACGACGCCCGAATACGTGGTCGACAAGGCCACCAAGCTCGAGACCATCTACAACCGGATCCACGAGATCCGCGCGCGCTTCGAGGTGGTGAAGCGGGATGCCGAGATCGAGTATTGGAAGGCGCGCGTCGAAGGCACCGGCGATCCGGACGCGCTCAAGACGCGCCTCGACGCTCGCCTCGCCGAGCTCGACGACGAATTCGCCTTCATCGCCGAATGCAACGTCGGCGGCGAGTTCATGGCGCCGGAAAAGATCGAACGGGCACGCGAAATCGCCGCCCGGCAATGGACCCGGACCCTCGACGACCGGCTCGGGCTCTCGCGCGAGGAGCTTCAGCGTGTGGAAGGCGTGCCGGCACAGCCGTTGCCCGCAACCGAACACCTGCTCGCCGACAAGCCTGAGCACGTGATCCCGCGCGCGCGCGCGGAGTTCCCGCCAGGGGGCGACGGGTACAGATTCAGCATGGACGTGCCCGAAAACAAGTTCAACTTCGGCGAGGTCTACAACCTGGCGATCGCGCGGGGAACGCTGACCGCCGAGGAGCGGTTCAAGATCAACGACCACATCGTCCAGACCATCATCATGCTCGAGCAACTTCCTTTCCCGAAACACCTGCGACGGGTGCCGGAGTACGCAGGCGGCCACCACGAAACCATGATCGGCACCGGCTATCCCAGAAAGCTCAAACGAGACGAGATGTCGGTACCGGCGCGCGCCATGGCCATCGCCGACATCTTCGAGGCGCTGACCGCCGCCGACCGCCCCTACAAGCCGCCCAAGACGCTCGCCGAAAGCGTCCGCATCATGTCCTTCATGAAAAAGGACCAACACATCGACCCCGACCTATTCGAGCTGTTCCTCACGTCCGGCATCCACATGCAATACGCCGAACGGTTCCTGAAACCCGAGCAGATCGACGAGGTCGATGTGGAGAGTGTGCTGAACGGCGGGTAGGAGGGGCGGGCGGGCGGCCGGGCGCCGTTACGCCGCCGCCAAGAACGGGGCCAAATCCGGCTTGGGCGGCGGGCCGACCAGGTCTTCGATCAGCCGCGCGATACCGAGCGCACGGGCGTCAGCGCCGGGTGCGCAAACGATCTGGAGCCCGACCGGAAGATCAGCGCCCAAGTGCTGGACCGGCGTCGTGGTGGCGCACAGCCCGAGCACGTTGACGACGATGCGCTGCTGACAATTGGCGGCAACCGCCGTCTCGACCCCCGCCGCGCCGCCGGCGCCCGTGAGCGTCGAGACCGGCGGCGCCACGACACCGATGGTCGGCGTGATCCACGCGTCGAGGCCGCAAAGCGATTCCTCGGCCGATCGCGAAAGCTCGCGCCGTCGCGCCTCCAACCGGGCGAACGCATCGGCCGCCATCGGCGGTTCTTGCGCGATGAGATCGCGAAGCAGGGGATCGATCGTATCGCGAGCGGCCATCAGGCGATCGCGGCCCACGCGGGCGATCAGTTCGGCCAGGGTAAACCGCCGATACGCGCGCGCCGCTTCCTCCGCACCCGGAACCACCACCGGAACCACGTCTGCGCCCGCCGCCCGAAGCATCCCGATCGCCTTGTCGGCGCAAGATCCGACCGCGGGCTCGATGCCATCGAAGAAGTGATTCGCAGGGATTCCGAGGCGAAGGCCCCCCGCGCGCGCGCGCGCCGGTACCGGTGTCCCGCTGAGCGCCGCGAAAACCAGCGCCGTATCGGCGGCCGAGGCGGCGAGGAGCCCGATGCTGTCCAGCGTCGGCGAGTGCACGAACATCCCGTCGATCGGCCAATGTCCCGCCGTCGGCTTGAGGCCGAAGACGCCCGAGAACGCGGCTGGCGCGCGCACCGAGCCGGCGGTGTCGGTGCCGATCGCGAACGCGCACATGCCGGCCGCGACGGCGACCGCAGATCCGCTCGACGAGCCACCGGGCGCGCGGTGCACCCGCGCGTCCCAGGGGTTCCACGGCGTGCCCCTATGGGGATTCAGTCCGGCCCAGGTGCCAAGCGCGAATTCGTTGGTCTTGGTCTTGCCGACGATCACGCAGCCGGCGCGGCGCAAGCGCGCGACGAAGGAGCCCTCGCCGCCGATCAGGTTCTCGACCGCAAGATTCGATCCCGCGCGGCACGGCGTGCCGCGGGCGGCGAAGACGTCCTTGAGCGCCACCGGAACGCCTGCGAGCGGGCCGGGCTCATGTCCTGCGTCGAGAAGCCGATCGACGGCCCGGGCCGCCGCCAGCGCGCCCACGCCGTCCACGTATTCGAAAGCCCCGAGCACGGGGTCCAGCGCCCGGATGCGCGCGAGATACGTCTCGGTCGCACGTTCCGCCGTCAAGTGCCGGCGCCGCAGTGCCTCGCCGAAGCCGGCGATGCCGCCGGTGCCGAGGGGCGCGCGCTCGATCGCGGCCATGTCCCGGCCTCAGGCCGAAGCCCGCGCCGCCACGATGCCGCCGAGCAGGAGCCAGCCGACGAAACGGTTCGAGCGGAACTTGACGCCGCAGTCTGGCGCATCGTGGATGTCGAGGCGCGCCGTCTGCCAGGCGAGGTGGATCGCGACGCCGGCGAGACCCGCGTAGTACGGCCAGGACACCTGGGCGAGGCCGCCCGCGAGCGCAAACAGCCCGACCGAGGCGCCATAGAAGACGAACAACCAAGGCCGGGTGTCCGCACCCAGCTTGATCGCCGATGATTTGATGCCGAGCTTCAGGTCGTCGGCCTTGTCCTGGTGCGCGTAGATGGTGTCGTAGCCGACAGTCCAAAGTATGCAGGCCGCATAGAGGGCAAGCGATGGCGTCCCGACCACGCCGATCTCGGCGGTCCAACCCACGAGCGCGCCCCAATTGAAGGTGAGGCCGAGCACGGCCTGGGGCCAGTACGTCACGCGTTTCATGAACGGATAGACCGCCACCAGCACGAGCGAGGAGGCCCCGAGCGCGATGGTGAGCGCGTTGAACTGGATCAGCACCACGAGGCCAAGCGCGAGTTGAAGCACGAGAAAGGCAGTGGCGCCCGGAACCGAAACGGCGCCCGACGGGATCGGCCGCGTCGCGGTTCGCTGGATGCGGCCGTCGATGTTTCTGTCCACGATGTCGTTAAACGTGCAACCGGCGCCCCTGAGAATAAAGGCGCCGATGCCGAACAGCGCGAGAAGGCGGGGATCGGGCCAATGCTCGGCGGCGAGTGCCGCGCTCCACCAGCACGGAAAGACGAGAAGCCAGGTGCCGATCGGCCGGTCGGCGCGCGCAAGGCGCAGAAAAGGCCGCGAGAATCCCGGCGCAAGGCGGTCGATCCAGGATTCTTCGGGGATATCGGTGGCGCTGGTCTTGGCGGTTGCACTCATGTCGCGGCGGTGGCCCGGGGCACGCGCTGATTTCTCCCGGTCTTTATCCCTTTCGTCAAGAGCGGACGCGCGCGGGCCCGATCGAGGCATTGCCGCGGTCCTTTTCGTTGGGCCCTTTCGTGCACTAACATTCGCCGTCGATAACCGGAGGGCGCAAACGATGAGCCGCAACGCCGACAAGCTGCGCCTGTTCGTCGAATGCGGGCTCGTGGCCGGGGCCTGCGTTACGATCGATCGCGCGCAAGCTCACTATCTCGGTCACGTCATGCGGCGCGGGATCGGCGATCCGCTCTTGGTGTTCAACGGGCGCGACGGCGAATGGCGTGCGCGCGTGGACGCGCTGGGCAAAGGCGGCGGCGCGCTGATCGTCCATGAGGCGACGCGCGCGCAGTCGCGCGATTCGGACCTTTGGGTTCTGTTCGCGCCGGTCAAGCGCACGCCCATCGACCGGATCGCCCGCGAGGCGACCACTCTCGGCGCCTCGCGCCTCGCGCCGGTGCTGACCCGGCATACAGTGGCGAGGCGCATCAATACTGCGCGGCTTCGCGCCAACGCCCGCGAGGCGGCTGAGCAATGCGGGCGGCTGAGCGTGCCGGAAGTCGCGAACCCGGTATCGTTGACGGCCGCGTTTGAGGCGTGGCCCGCGGAAAGGCGACTGCTGGTGGCCGACGAGACCGGCGCCGGCCGAGCAATCGCAGACGTCCTGATCGCGCTCGGCCGCGAAGATCCGGTGCCGCCCTCGGCCATCCTGACGGGTCCCGAGGGCGGCTTCGAGGCTGGCGAACTTGACGCGCTCGGCGATCTGCCGTTTGTTATCCGTGTCCGGCTCGGTCCTCGAATCCTTCGCGCAGAAACGGCGGTCCTCTCGGCGTTGGCCTGTTGGCAGGCGTTGATCGGAGATTGGCGCGAAGAGGGCGCGGCGGCGGGCGGACGCTAAGGACGGAGGGCCCATGGCCGACTCGGCCACCATGAACGCGGACGCGATCACCCAAAAGGGTCCGCTAGTCGAATACATGGAGGCCGGCTGCAAGGTCCCGCCGCGCTGGCGGATCGGCACCGAGCACGAGAAGTTCGCCTTCCATCGCTCGAATCTCAAACCGCTCGCCTACGAGGGCCCGGCCGGCATCCGCGCGATGCTCGAGGGGCTGACGCGGTTTTCGTGGGAACCCGTGCTCGAGGCCGGCAAACCGATCGCGCTCAGCAAACCCGATCTTTCCTCGGTCACCCTCGAGCCGGCGGGACAGCTCGAGCTATCGGGCGCGCCGCTGGAGACCCTCCATGAGACCTGCGCCGAGGTCACCGAGCACCTCGACCAGGTCAAGGCCATCGCCGGCGAGATGGACATCGGCTTGATGGGGCTCGGCTACCATCCCAAGTGGCCGATCGATGAGTTTCCCTGGATGCCCAAGGCGCGCTACGGAATCATGCGCCGACACATGCCGACACGGGGCCGGCTTGGCCTCGAGATGATGCTCGCGACCTGCACGGTTCAGGTGAATCTCGACTTCGACACCGAGGCCACCATGGTGCGGATGTTCCGCATCGCTCTCGCTTTGCAGCCCATCGCCACCGCGCTCTGGGCCAACTCGCCGTTCAAGTTGGGCGCGCCGACGGGATATTTGAGCTATCGCAGCCATATCTGGACGGACACCGACCCCGACCGCTGCGGCACGCTCCCGTTCGTGTTCGAGGACGGATTCGGCTTCGAGCGCTACGTCGACTACATGCTCGACGTGCCCATGTACTTCGTCTATCGCGAAGGCACTTACATCGACGCGGCGGGCCAGTCGTTCCGCGACTTCATGGCTGGACGATTGCCGGCGCTGCCCGGCGAACGCCCCCAGCTCAAGGACTGGGTCGACCATCTGACCACCGCCTTTCCCGAGGTGCGCCTGAAACAGTTCCTCGAGATGCGGGGCGCGGACGGGGGCCCTTGGGGCCGGCTCTGCGCGCTTCCCGCCTTCTGGGTGGGGCTGCTGTACGATTCGGATTCGCGCCAGGCGGCCTGGGATTTGGTCAAGGACTGGACGGCGGACGAGCACGCGCGCTTGCGCGCCGACGCGCCCAGGCTCGCGCTCGCGACACCGTTCCGCACCGGCACCATCGGCGACGTGGCCGAGCGGTGCGTGGCGCTGGCCCGCGACGGTCTCGCCAGGCGCGCACGTCTCGATGCCAAGGGCGCCGACGAGACCCACTTCCTGGACCCCTTGATCGGGATCGCGGAATCTCGCCGCGCGCCCGCCGAAGAGCTACTCGCGGCCTACGAGGGCCGCTGGCACGGAAGCGTCGATCCCGCGTTCGAAGAGGAATCCTACTGAGCGGACGCCGGCGCGGCGGCACGACTCAGCCGCGCGCGATCGGAACCAGATCAGATCACGGTCGCTTGAGATCGCCGGCGGCGATCCGGCGACCGTATGAATCTGATCGCCACCATTGAGAAAGAGCGGATTCACGCGATTTATTGGAGCCGCATCGCGGTTCCAATCAAACGCGATCCGCTCTAAGTCTCCAAGGACTCCATGACGGCGTCCGGTCCGCCCTCGGGCTCGGTCGCGAACGAAGGAAGCCCCGCGTCCGTGTGGTCCAGGGCGGCGCGCGGCTCGCACGGACGATCCCCAGGCGTCTCAGCCCGGCCCGGCGATGCCCAGCCTTTCCAGACCCCGGCGCAGCTCGGCAAGCTGCTCCTCGCCGAGCGGGCGTTGCGGCAGCCGCGCTACGCCGCCGGGAAGGCCGACCAGGGTCATGCCGGTCTTGACCCAGCTGTACGTGTTCTTGTCGCCGGCGCTGACCAATTCGTGGAGCGCCAAGGCCTTCTTCTGCAACGCGCGGCCGCGGACCAGATCGCCGGTCACGGCCGCCTCGTAAAGCGCGACGGATTCGGCGCCCCACAGGTTCGGATTGGTGTCGATGTAGCCGGGCGATCCCATCACGATCGCCGGCACCCCGAAGCAAACCATCTGGCCACAGAACACGTGGATGCGCTCGCCCACCAGGGTCAGGATCTTATAGAAGGTGTCGTAGTTCCCCGATGTTTCCTTGATGGCGACGACGGCCTTGAGATCAGCCAGTCGCTCGATCAGCTCGAACGTCATGGCGGGAAGCGAATTGGCGGGAAAGTTGTAGAGCATCAGCGGCAATTCGACTGAGTCCGACACGGTCTTGAAGTGGGCGTAAATGTCCTCGGTGTTTGGGCTGTAGAAGAAGGGGGGAAGCACCATCACGCCGGCGCAGCCGATGTGGGCGGCGGTGCGCGCCAATTCAATAACGTCCGGGGCCAGAAACGCACCGGCGCAGGCGATCACGGGAACGCGGCCCCCGGCGCCCTCGATCCCCAATGCCATGAGCCGCTTGCGTTCGTCCATGGTCAGCGACCAGAAGTCGCCGGAGTTGCCGGCCACCAATAAGCCGGTCATGCCGTACCCGATGCAAAGTTCGATGTTCTCAAGGAAGGCGTCCTCGTCGATCCCCCCCTCAGCGTTGTAGGGCGTGATTACCGACGGCATGGGGCCGTGCCAGTCCACGTCTCTCTTGTCCACGATCGACTCCTGCTCTCGGTTGATCGGGGGTGCGGGCCGGTGCAGATAAAACGGATAACCCGCTACGCGCGCGCCCTCATACCGCGGTTCCGCCGACCGTGAGCGCGTCCACCTTGATGGTCGGTAGGCCGACGCCCACGGGCACGCCCTGGCCTTCCTTGCCGCAGGTGCCGACGCCGTGGTCGAGCTCGAGGTCGTCGCCGATCATCGAGACCTTGGTCAAGACGTCGGGCCCGTTGCCGATCAGCGTCGCGCCCTTGACGGGCGCGCCCACGCGCCCGTCCTCGATACGGTAGGCCTCGGTGCAGGTGAAGACGAACTTGCCCGACGTGATATCCACCTGGCCGCCGCCGAAGGCGACCGCATAGAGCCCCCGCTTGACCGAGGCCAGGATCTCGTCACGCGCGTGGGCGCCTTCGAGCATGAAGGTGTTGGTCATGCGCGGAATCGGCGAATAGGCGTGGCTTTGGCGCCGCCCGTTGCCCGTGGACTTGGCCCCCATCAGGCGCGCGTTCATCCGATCATGCATGAAACCCGTCAAGATGCCGTCCTCGATCAGCACGTTGCGCTGGCTCGGCGTTCCCTCGTCGTCGATGGTGAGCGAGCCGCGGCGGTCCGCGATGGTCCCGTCGTCGACCACGGTGACGCCGGGCGTCGCCACCCGCTCGCCCATGAGGCCGGCGAAGGCCGACGTCTTTTTGCGGTTGAAATCGCCCTCGAGACCGTGACCCACCGCCTCGTGCAGAAGAACGCCGGGCCATCCGGGGCCGAGCACGACGGCCATCTCGCCCGCCGGCGTGGCCACCGATTCGAGGTTGACGAGGGCTTGGCGCACGGCTTCGTCGGCCGCGT
>JASMAE010000359.1 GCA_030754475.1 Rhodospirillales bacterium | reverse complement strand
ACGGTGAAATCGTTCAGGTGTCCGGTCCCGAGCCAGGGATCGTTGGTGAGAAACACGTCGCCCTCGTTCATGGTCTCGGGCGGAAACTTGGCGCGGAAGTGGTTGACCGACGCCGCCATGGCGTTGACGTGACCCGGCGTTCCGGTGACCGCCTGGGCCAGCATCCTCCCGCCCAGGTCGAAGACCCCGGCGGACAAGTCGCCGCACTCGCGGACCGCGGTCGAGAACGCGGTCCGGACCAGGGTTTGGGCCTGCTCCTCGACCACCGCGATCAGCCGGTTCCACATGAGCTGGGTGTGGATCAGCTCCAAGTCCGAGTTTCGCTTCATGCCTTAGCGGCCTCCTTGCGCCGGCGCGCCTTGCGCGTCAGCACGATGTAGCCGGGTGCGTTGATATGCGCATCGAACGAGGCGGGCACCACGGTGGTGGTCTGGTCTTCTGCGATCAGCGCCGGGCCGCGAATTCGCACGCCCGGCTTCAAGTCATCGCGCCAATAGACCGGCGCGTCCACATAATCGGCGCGCTCAGCCTCGAACAAAGGGCGCACGCCGCGGACTTCCGGGCGCTTGCGCAGGACCCGCGTCCGGCCCACCGGCGGAGGCCGGGGCACGATCGAGCGCACGGTCAACGTCCAGCTCAGCGCCTCGACGTCGAGGCCGGGAATGGTACGCCCGAATAGGGTCTCGTAGGTCTCGTCGAAGGCGTGGCGAAGCGTGTCCCCGTCGCGGTCGCGCAGGCTTCGCACCGGCAGCGCGACCTCGATCTCGTGGCCTTGGCCGATGTAGCGCATGTAAGCGGTCCGCGATTCGTCCAACGCCCCGCTTGGCGCGGCCTGGCGGACCACGCCGAGCGCCTCGGCGCGCATCTCGCGATGGATCGCGTTGATCGGCGCGGCCGCGAATTCCGAAATCTTCAAGTGGCGGCTGCGCACCACCTCGTACGCCACCGGTGCGCGCAGGAATCCGATCGCGGCGCCGACGCCGGCGCCGGTGGGCACGACGATGGTGTCGATCCCGAGTTTGTCGGCGAGGCGAGGCGCGTGCAGCGGCGCCGCGCCCCCGTAGGCCACCAACGCCCGGCCCGCGGCCGAGCGCCCCCACTCGATGGCGTGCACCCGGGCCGCGTTGGCCATGTTCTCGTCCACCACCTCGCTGACGGCGAAGGCGGCAAGCGGTTCCGAAAGGTTCAGCGACGCCCCGATGGTGCCGGCGAGCGCCGCGCGCGCGCGTTCGGGCGCGATACGGACCGCGCCCCCGGCGAAGCGCGCCGCATCCAGCCGCCCGAGCACCAGATCCGCATCCGTTACCGTCGCACGTTCGCCGCCGCGGTCGTAGCATGCGGGTCCGGGCTCGGCGCCCGCGCTTTCCGGGCCCACCGCCACGCGCCGAAGCGTGTCCACGTCGGCGATAGACCCGCCGCCGGCGCCGATCTCGACCATCTCGATCGCGGGGATGCGTAGCGGCAGGCCGCTTCCCTTCAGGAACCGGTAGACCCGGCCCACTTCGAATGCGCGCGTGGTCAGGGGCTCGGCGTCGTCGATCAGGCAGACCTTGGCGGTGGTGCCGCCCATGTCGAACGAGAGCACGCGCTCGAGTCCGCATTCTGCGGCGATCTGGCTGGCCAGAATCGCGCCGCCAGCGGGCCCCGATTCGACGAGGCGGACCGGAAAGCGCATCGCGGTCTCAAGGGTCGCCAGCCCGCCCGACGACGTCATCAACAGGAACGGCGCCTTGATTCCGATCGCGCGCAGCCTCCCGTCCAGCGCCTTCAGATACCGCGCCATCAGGGGTTGGACGTAGGCGTTGGCGCAGGTGGTGGACTGGCGCTCGTACTCGCGGATCTCGGGGCAGACGGCGGACGCGAGCGAAATGTTCAAATCGGGGTACGCGTCGGCGATGATCTCGGCGACGCGGCGCTCGTGGCGGTCGTCCACGTAGGCGTGGATCAGGCCGATGGCGACGCTCTCGATCCCTTCCGCTTTGATGACAGGAATCAGGGCCGCGACCGAATCCTCGTCCAAGGCGATAAGGACCCGGCCCGTAGCGCCCAAGCGCTCGCGTACCGGCCAGCGCAGGCTTCGCGGCACCAGCGGCGTGGGGCGGTCGATCAAGATGTCGTATTGCTCAAAGCGGTTCTCGTGCGCCATCTCCAAGGAATCGCGGAACCCCTCGGTCACGATCAGCGCGGTCCTGGCGCCCTTGCGCTCGATCAGCGCGTTGGTCGCCAGCGTCGTTCCGTGGACGACGAAGTCGATCCGTTCGGGCGCGATGCCTGCGCTCGCGAGCACCGTGTCGATCCCCTCAAGGACGCCGCGTTCAGGCGCTCGTGCCGTGGTCAGGACCTTGGCGGTAATCAGGCGCTCGCCGATGGCCAGCACCACGTCGGTGAACGTGCCGCCGATGTCGACGGCCATCCGCACGGAATCCTTCTTTGTTGCCAAGGGTGCTCTCGCTCGGACGCAGGTTAAGGGCGGGTCGGATCGGGCGCTACCGGGGTTCAGTCGACGGTGAGCACGATCTTTCCGAAGTTCTCGTTCCTCTCCAGCATGGCGTGCGCCTCGCTCACCCGCTCGAGCGGGAAGGTGGCGTGCACGATGGGCTTGATGGCGCCGCTTTCCAACGCGGGCAGCCAGCGCTCACGGAACCGCTTGATGATCGCGCGCTTCTCGTTCACGGACTGTGCGCGCAGGGTGAAGCCCAGGATGCGGAGCCGCTTGCGCATCATGGCGTTCATCTGGAAGGGCTCGATGTTTCCGCCCATGGTTCCGACCATGACCAAGCGCCCCCGGTTCTTGAGCAGCGAGAGGTTGCGCATGAAGGCGCCGGCGCCAACGAAGTCCTCGATCACGTCGACGCCCTTGCCCTTGGACTGGTTGAACGCCATCTCGACGAAATCGTGGGTCTTGTAGTTCCAGCCCGCATCCGCCCCCAGCGCCAAAAGGCGCTCAACCTTGCCGATGTCGCCGGCCGTGAAATAGACGACCGACCCGTGATGCTTGGCCATCTGGATCGCGGCGGTGCCGACCCCGCTGCCGCCGGCGTGCACCAACAGCGTCTCGCGTTTCTTGAGCTCGCCGAGTCCGAAGACGGTCTCCTGGGCGGTCAGGAACACCTCGACCACGGCGCCGCCTTCGGCGAAGCTCCAGCCCGCGGGCATCGGAACGGCGAGGCCCCGGTCCATGCGCGCGTACTCCGCATAGGCGCCCTCGGCCACCAGCCCCATGACCCGCTCGCCCGGCTTCCACTCGTCCACGTTCGCGCCGACCGAGTCCACCTCGCCCGCGAGTTCGAGGCCGAGGATGTTGCCGACGCCGGGCGGCATCGGGTACTGGCCCTGCCGCTGGATCGCATCGGCGCGGTTGATGCCGGCGGCGCGCACGCGCACCAAGATGTCGTCGGGCCCCGGCGCAGGCTTCGGGGTGTCGGCGATCTGCATGACCTCGGGCCCGCCGTGGGTCGGTATCGTCACGGTGCGCATTGTTCTCTCCTCGTTCGATCGCTCGCGCGCGCAACCGCGGCCGTCAGGTTCGGGTCGCGTATTCGCAGATCGCTTCGATCATGCGGGTGACGTTGGCCTTGAGCTCGGCGTAGCCCTCGTGCGGCACCAGCGTCTCTTCGTCCATGTAAAGGGTTCGATTGATCTCGATCTGAATGCTGTGGCGCGCGTTCGCGGGATCGGAATAGGCCCGCACCAACTCGACCCCCTTGAAGGGGTCGTTGAGCTTCACCTCGTAGCCCATGCCCATGAGAACGTCCTGCACGAAGGCGGTGAACGCGGGATCGCAGCAGGTGCCGTCGCGGTCGCCGAGGATGAAGTCGGCCCGGCGAACGCCGGCCTTGCCTTCCGGAGAGTTGGGGGCGCTGATCGACGTGGTGGAGTGGCAGTTCACGTGCCAGATGTGGCCGTGGCGGGCATACACCTCGTCCAGCACCTCCTTCAGAGTCGCGTGATAGGGCTTGTAGAACGTGTCGATCCGCCTCTTGACCGCGTCCACCTCGAGCTTGCGGTCGTACATGGGAATCGCCCCGTCGCACATGCTCCAGATCAGGCCGTGCCCCATGCGCGTCTTTTGGCCGGGCGCCAGGGGTTCCGGCCATTCGCCGTCGAGGAGACCCGGGTCCAGGTCCTCGAGCGAACGGTTGGGGTCGATGTACGAGCGCGGGAACAAGGCCTCCAGCAGATGCCCGCCCTTGGCCGGGGCGTGTTCGTAAATGTCGTCGATGAACGTGTCCTCGGCCTTACGCAGCCGCGCCATCGGCGCGACGTGGCCGAAATCGTCGGGGTAGAGCGTGCCGCTGTGGGGAGAATCGAAGACCATCGGAAACTCATTCCCGATCGGGTCCCGTTTGACGAGCACGCGCTCGACTGTCCTGGCCATGGGGGCGTCTCTTTGGTTGCGCACCGATACGAGGCCCGATCTTGTGCCCGAATTCCGGGCCTCCGTCCAGTCGTGGACAGGCGCGCCGGCGCCCCCGGGCATTGCGCGCGCGCCCCGATTCCGAGTACCACGAGATGGGCAACCAAAATCGCAAAGGCGCAACCATGACGGATTGGCTCGACCGGCCGCTGGCAGACATCGCCGCGGGCTTGCGCGCCCGCGAAGTGACTTCGAACGCCCTCTTGGATGCGGCCTGCGCCCGGCACGCGCGCCTCGATTCCGATCTTGCAGCGTACATCCACTTCGATGAAGAAGCGGGGCGCCCGGCTGCCGCCCAGGCTGACGCGGACTTTGCCTCGGGCGCCGATCACGGTCCCCTTCAGGGAATTCCGGTCTCAGTCAAGGACCTCTACGGGGTCGCCGGAATGCCGACATACGCGGGATCCCGACGCCGCCTTCCGGCGCGCTGGGAGGCGGAAGGCCCGCTCGTCGAGGCGCTGCGCGCGCAGGGCGCGGTGATCGTCGGCAAGACCCACATGGTGGAGTTCGCCTTCGGCGGGCTTGGCGTCAACGCCCACTGGGGCACACCGCGAAACCCCTGGGACGCGAACCACCACCGGGTGCCGGGGGGATCGAGCTCGGGCGCCGCCGTCAGCTTGGCCGAGGGCTCGGCGCTCGTCGCGCTCGGATCAGACACCGCCGGCTCGATCCGCGTTCCCGCGTCGATGACCGGGTGCGTCGGCCTCAAGCTCACGGCCGGGCGCTGGCCGCTCGACGGCATGGTGCCGTTGAGCCCGACGTTCGACACGCCCGGCTATCTTGCACGCACGCTCGCCGATTTCGCCTTCGCCTTTCCGGAACTCGACGCGTTCTGCCGGGGCGCGCGCGCGCCCGAGCCTTTGCCCGCAATCGCGCTTGGCGACGTCCGCCTTGGAATCGCGGACGATTTCTTCTGGGCCGACTGCGCGCCCGGAATCGCCGAAGCGGTCGAAGACGCCATCGCAGAGCTCTCAGCCGCCGGTGCGCACCGAGCGCCGTTCCGCCTCGACGAAGCGGCAGACGCCTACGCGATCTTCAAGGCGGGCGGCCTCGCGGCGGCCGAGTTCAATGCGTTTTTGAAGGCGGAGCTTCCCGACCGCTTCGACGACTTAGACGCGGTCGTGGCGGCGCGCATGGCCGACGTGGACGGGATGCCCGCGCACGAGTACGCCCAGCGGCGGGCCCGATTTGCGGCACTCAGCGCAGCCGTCAACGCACGCTTCGCCGAAGTGGACGCGATCGCGTTTCCCAGCTGCCCGATCTCGCCCCCCACCGTCGACGAGGTTCGCGACCCGGACGCCTATCGCGAGAACAACATGGGGGCGCTGCGTAACACCTCGATCGCGAACCTGCTCGGGCTGTGCGCGATCACGTTGCCGGTGGGACGCGACTGCCTCGGTCTTCCGGTCGGGCTCCAGCTGATGGCTGCCGGCGGCGACGACGCGCGGCTGGTCGCGCTCGCCCTGGCGGTCGAGCGGGTTCTCGGCACGGCGGGCGCGCGCATCGGTCGGCCGTTGTTCGGCGTTATTGCGCGCGCCTGACAGCTCACTCGAGGCGGAATTCCGCCAAGGACACCCGGGTTTCCGCGAAGGGCGCGCGCTCGGGCGCGAGCGCATCGATCAGGCCGAGTCGATGCGCGCCGTCCGCGTTCGGCGCGTCGGCCCCAACCACGCCGTCGACGGGAACATCCGCGACCGAGATCTCGCCTACGTATGCGGTCGCGGGTGCGGGCGCGCTCGCGACCGCACCCGCGCGCTCCGCTCCACCACCGCCGTTGCTGCCGCCGCGTGGAATGGCGAGGCCGATGGCGACGCCGACGAGTCCCACCAGAATGACCGCCGCGATTCGGGCCAGCGGCGCGAACGCTGATTGGCGAAGCGCCGAGGCCGGCTCGGGTTTGCGCCGGGGAAGGGCGCGAATCCTTTCGGCGAACGCGGCGTCGAGTGGCGGCGGCGCGGCCCGGTCCAGAACCGAATCCAGGCGTCTCGCGATGGCGTGGATCCGCTTTGCGACCGCGGAATGGGCCAGCAGCTTAAGCGCCCGCGTCCTCTCTTCGGTCGGCCAGCGGTCGGCGGACGCGCCGTAGGCGTCGAGAATGGCCTGGAATCGGTCGAGGTCGAGTTCGGGGCCGTCGGGTCTTTCGTTCTCGCCCATTACCGCTCTCCTAGAAGCTCGGAAACCAAGTGGCCGAGTTCGCGCCGGATCGCGCGGCGCCCCCTGGCCAACAGGGACTCCAGCGCATCCACGCTGACACCAAGGATATCCGCGGCCTCACGGTTCGCGAGGCCGCGGTAGTGGACCAGCGCGATCGCCACACGCTGGCGTTCAGGGAGCGCGCGAAGCGCGCTGCGAACGGCGCGGGCCTGGTCGAGCGGGCGGATCACGTCGCCCTCGCCGAAATCGTCGGGGCTTGGGGGCACCCTCCAGTCCTGACGCGCGCGCCGTGCCTTGCGCCATCGGTCGGTGCTCAAATTCGTCGCCACCCGAAAGAGCCAGGTCCGGAGCTTCGCACCGCCGGGGCGCCAGTCGGGCGCCTTGCGCATGAGGCGGACGAAGGTCTCCTGGGCGATGTCCTCGGCTTCCGAGCGGTCGCCGAGCACGGTGCAGGCGAAGCCGACAACCGCGCCCAGATGCCGCTCAACGAGCATCGGCCAGGCGCCGGCGTCGCCGCGGGCGACGCGCCCGACCAAGTGGTCGTCGGCGTCGATGATCTCGC
>JASMAE010000358.1 GCA_030754475.1 Rhodospirillales bacterium | reverse complement strand
CGCCGACGGGGCCGGCGCCGAGCCCCCGAATCGCCCGCCGCCCGAGGCCCGCATCCAAACCATGTTGACCCGCCTCAATGGGGCGGCGGCGGTCCTTCCGGAGCCGGATTGGCGCGTCCGTGGCGCGTGGCGGCCTGAGGTGAGCCGCGCGCGCTACCAGGCGATGGTTCGCCGCGCGGTCGAATACATCCGCGCCGGCGATATCTTCCAGGCCAACGTCACCCAGCGGATCATCGGGCGACGCCCCGCGGGCCTCGATCCCTTCACGCTTTACCGCCGCCTTCGGTCGCTGTCGCCGGCGCCGTTCGCGGCGTTCGTCAATACAGGCCGCGCCTCGATCCTGTCGGCCTCGCCCGAACGCTTCCTCAGGCTCGGCGCCGAGGGCGACGTCGACACCCGTCCGATCAAGGGGACCCGGCCGCGCGGCCGTGGCCGCCGCCAAGACCGGGGTCTCGCCGCCGCACTTCTCGCCAGCGAGAAGGATAGGGCGGAGAACCTGATGATCGTCGATCTGTTGCGCAACGATCTGTCCCGCGTCTGCCGCATCGGCAGCGTCACGGTGCGTGAGCTGTGCGCGCTCGAGAGCTTCGCCAACGTCCATCACCTGGTCTCGGAGGTGCGGGGCCGGCTGGATGTCGGCACCGGGGCCGTCGATCTGTTGCGGGCGGCGTTCCCGGGCGGCTCGGTCACCGGCGCGCCCAAGATTCGCGCGATCGAGATCATCAACGAGCTCGAGCCGGCGCGGCGCGGACCCTATTGCGGCGCCATCGCCTGGCTCGGCTTCGACGGCGCCATGGAAGCGAGCATCGTGATCCGCACCATGGTGATGAGGGGCGACGACATCGTCGCCCAGGCCGGTGGCGGCATCGTCGCCGATTCCGAGCCGGCCGACGAATACGCGGAATCCATGGACAAGGCGGGCGCGCTGCTGCAAAGCCTCGATCCCGGATTCGAGGGTTTCTGACGCGGCTTCCAACACGGTTTCTAACATGGTGCCATGAACGTCTATTTGAACGACCGCATCGTCCGCGCCGAAACGGCGCGGATCGATCCCACCGACCGTGGCCTCCTGCTGGGCGACGGGTTGTTCGAGACCATCGCTGTCTTCGGCGGCGAGCCGTGGCGCTTGGACCGCCACTTCGCGCGCCTTCGCGACGGCGCCCGCGTGATCGGTCTTGCCGTGCCCACCGATGATGAGGGGCTGGCCCGGGCCATCGACGAGACCCGGGACGCCAACGGAATCGAGGACGGTCTCCTGCGCCTGACGCTCACTCGCGGTCCGGCGCCGCGCGGCCTGCTGCCCGCATCGGGTGCGCGACCGACGCTGCTGATCACCGCGAGCCCCCGCGACCGCGCCTCGTCCCCTCCTGCGCGCGCCGTCATTGCGACCACCACCCGGCGCAACGAGCACTCGCCGCTCTCGCGCCTGAAGACGCTCAACTATCTCGACAACGTCATCGCCCGGCGCGAGGCGGCTGCAAGGGGCGCGGACGAAGCCATCCTCGTCAACACCGTTGGCCGGCTTGCGGAGACCACGGTTGCGAACCTGTTCGTCGTGATCGCGGGCGAAACCCTGACTCCGCCCGTCGAAGACGGCGCACTTCCGGGCGTCGTCCGCGCCGAGCTTTTGGAATCTGGCCGTGCGGCGGAGCGCTCGCTCGCCCCCGACGCGCTGGTACGCGCCTCGGAGGCGTTCATCACCAACTCGGGAAATATCCGCGCAATCGTCGCCGTCGACGGCCGCTCCGTCGGCGACGGCAGCCCGGGCCCCGTGCAAGCGTCGCTTCAGGCGATGGTGGGGGCGGGGCAGCCCGACCGTACAGCGGATCGCGGTTGATTGAATCCGCGATGCGGTTCGAATCGGGCACGCCCATCCGCTCTGTCTGCGCACTGAAGACCTGCGCTCGGGCGCACAAAAATGGTCACACCCGCCCCGGATTGATTCGACCAATACCGGCTAAGCCGCTAATATCATTAGCGGAAGAGAGACGCACCCCGGTGGGGCGCCCGGACTTCAAATCCGGTGAGGGGCGCGAACAGCGTCCCTGGTGGGTTCGACTCCCACCTCTTCCGCCACCGCGCCCCGCATTCCCCTCGGCTCTTACTGCGCCGCCTGGCGCCGCGCCGTTTCGCGCTCGATGATCCCGAGCTCTTCGAGAACGCCGCGGACCCGGTCCTCCACTTCCTTGGTCGCCGGCTGCACCGGATCGCGGGGCACGCCGGCCGGAAGCCCGAGCAAGTTCAGCGCCGCCTTGTAGGGCGCCGGGTCGGTAGACGGGCCGGGTATGCCCGATTGAACGCCGGGCACGTTGGCGAGCATGACGTTGAAGATCTTGTGGACCCGGTATTGGAGATCGAGCCGTTCCGGAATCGAGAGCGTCTCGACGTTGAGGATGCGCTGAATGTCCTCGCCGAGCAGGTCGGGGCCGGTGGAGATGAAACCCGCCGAGCCCAGCATGCGGCCGGCCAGCATGTTGGTGCCGTTGCCGACGAAGATGGCGAGCCGGTCGCGGAATCGATGCAGGCATTCGGTCACGAACGCGAGGCTCGGGTTCGATTGCTTGACGGCGACGATGGGCGCGACGTCGAGCAGGGATTCGAGCACGTCGTGGGTGACGGTAAAGCCGCTCCGCTGGATCGTGTTGAACAGCATGATGGGAAGCTCGACGGCCTTGGCTACCGCCTCGAACCGCGCGACCAGTTCACCTTCGGTGGCGTTCATGACCACGAACGGCTGGGTCACCGCGGCGCCGGTGGCGCCCCCTTCTGCGACCGCGCGGGCGCGCCGGACGGTTTCGGCCATGGTCACGGCGCCGCAGCCGACGAAAATCGGGACCTGGCCCTTCGTCGCCTTCATGGCGGCGGCGGCGACCTGGGTCAGCTCGCCTTCGTTCAGCGCCCACTGCTCGCCGTTGTCGCCTGCCACCAGGAAGCCGGTGGCGCCCCAGCTCAGGTGCCACTGGATGATTTCGTCGAAGGCGTCGAACATGATGTCGCCCTTCTCCGAGAACGGTGTCACCACGGCCGGCACGAGGCCTTGGATCATGTAATCGGGCATCTTTGGTTTCCTCCCGTTTCGTGCCGAAGCCCAGCGCCGGCGACCCTTGCCGGGGTCCAAACGCGTGCGCGGCTCGGCGCCGTCATTCCAAGGCGCGACGGTATTCCCGCGACCGCGCCGCTGTCAAACCTTGGACGAGGCGCGGCCTCAACCCGGAAGGACGGCAACGCGAACGACCTCGTCGCCGGCAAAGGGCGCGATGTCGCAATCCGTGCCGCCGGCGCGCCCGATGACCACGAAATCGGTCTCGCGGTCGAGGGCCAGCACCGGGTGGTGCCAGACCCCGGCATGATAGTTCACGCCCTGGCCGTCGGCGGCGAGGAAGGCACGGGTACGGGCCGCATCCGGCGCGTCGCCCACGGGGGGAGCCACGACCACGAGAAACCGCGCAGCCCCCAGCGGAACAAATGCCTGGGTCGATAGCGGATGACGCTCAAGCCGCGTGCATTCGATCGGCAGTTCCGCTGGCTGGACGCAAAAAAGGCTCAGGCACGGCCGGCCGCCGTCGCGGTCAAGCTCGAGCCGGGCCACGTCGTCGAAGCGGCGCGCGGTGCCGTCATTGGCCGGCACGCCACCTGCGTCCGGCGTCGCGATCACCTCTCCGAAGGGGGCGAAGGCCGCCGCGCTTAGGTGCTCGATGCGCACGTCCATCGGCCCGCCTCGCTCAATACTCGTGAATCAGACGCTCGTCCTTGGGCTTGGTCTTGAGCCCCCC
>JASMAE010000357.1 GCA_030754475.1 Rhodospirillales bacterium | reverse complement strand
ATCACCGACGGCCAGATCTTTCTCGAGACGGACCTATTCTACCAGGGCATCCGGCCGGCCGTGAACGTCGGCATTTCCGTCAGCCGCGTGGGCTCGGCGGCCCAAGTCAAGGCCATGAAAAAGGTGGCGGGATCCATCAAGCTCGAACTCGCCCAGTACCGCGAGATGGCCTCCTTCGCCCAGTTCGCGTCCGACCTCGACGCGACCACGCAACGCCTGCTCGAACGCGGGGCGCGGTTGACCGAGGTGCTGAAGCAAGGCCAGTTCGTGCCCTACGCGGTGGAGGATCAGGTGGTTGTCGTCTTCTCCGGCGTCCGCGGGTACCTCGACAAAATCGCAGTGGCGGATATCACCCGCTTCGAGTCCGCGATGCTGGACGAACTGCGGTCCAAGGAGCCCGGCATCCTGGAGACGATCCGGAACGAGAAGGATCTTTCCGACGAAACCGAAGAGAAGCTGAGCGCCTTCCTCGACGGCTTCTCCAAGACGTTCGCCTAAGGGTCCGGGGACGCCCCGCAAGACCACGACGGATTGACGCGCCCATGGCCAATCTCAAGGAACTCAGGGTTCGGATCGGCAGCGTCCGCTCGACGCAGAAGATCACCGCCGCCATGAAGATGGTGGCGGCATCGAAGCTCCGGCGCGCCCAGGTGGCGGCCGAGGCCGTTCGGCCTTACGCCGACCGCATGGAACGCATGGTGAGCCTGCTGGCTGAGGGCTTTTCCGAGCTCAGCGCGGCACCGCCGTTGCTGGCCGGCACGGGCAAGGACGAGGCGCACTTGCTGGTGCCCGTCAGCGCCGACCGGGGCCTGTGCGGTTCGTTCAACGCCAACGTCATTCGCGAAACCCAGCGCCGGGTTTTCGGCCTGCGCGAGATGGGCAAGACGGTGACGCTCTTTTGCGTCGGCCGCAAGGGCCGGGATGCATTGCGACGGGCCTTCGCGGACGCGGTCGTCAGCGACCGCGAGGGCCTCATGCGCACGGGCGTCGCCTTCGCGGACGCCAGCGCCGTCGCTGACGAACTGGTACAGATGTACGAGGCCGGCGCATTCGACGTCTGCACGTTCGTATTCAATCGCTTCCAGAGCGTGATCAGCCAACAGGTGACGGCGCGGACCGTCATTCCGGTGCCCGTGCCTGACGCGGCGGACGCGCCGGCCGCCACGCCGGGGGGGCGCGCGCTTCACATCCTTGAGCCCTCGGACGATGAGATCCTCGCCGAGATCTTGCCGCGCAATCTCGCGGTTCAGGTGTTTCGGGCGCTGCTCGAGAGCTTCGCGTCCGAGCAGGGATCGCGGATGACGGCCATGGACAGCGCCACACGCAACGCAGGCGATATGATCGACAACCTGACGCTGACCTACAACCGGAGCCGCCAGGCGCAGATTACGAAGGAGCTGATCGAGATCATTTCCGGCTCCGAGGCAATCTAGCCCCGGCCCGCGGACGAACGCGACACCGTCGTCCCAAGGAGGTTTGAGAGCGATGCAGAAAAACGCGACCGGAACCGTGGCCCAAATCATGGGCGCCGTGGTCGACGTCCATTTCGAGGGCGACCTGCCCCCCATCCTCAACGCCCTGGAGCTTGAGAACCAGGGTTCCCGCCTCGTCCTCGAAGTGGCGCTGCACCTGGGCGAATCAACGGTGCGGACCGTCGCCATGGATTCCACGGAAGGGTTGGTCCGCGGCCAGGAGGTGTCCGACACCGGCGGGCCTATCACGGTGCCGGTCGGGCCCGAGACCTTGGGCCGGATCATCAACGTGATCGGCGAGCCCGTGGATGAGCGTGGCCCGGTGCAGACAAGCCAGCGCCTTCCCATTCACCGCCCCGCGCCCTCGTTCCTCGACCAATCCACCGAGGTCGAGATCCTGGTGACCGGGATCAAGGTGATCGATCTGATCCAGCCCTACCCGAAGGGCGGCAAGGTCGGGCTGTTCGGCGGCGCCGGGGTCGGCAAGACCGTCATCATCATGGAGCTCATCAACAACATCGCCAAGGCGCACGGGGGTTACTCGGTGTTCGCCGGCGTCGGCGAGCGCACCCGCGAAGGAAACGACCTCTACCACGAGATGATCGAATCGGGCGTCATCCAGCTGGACGGCCCCGGATCGAAGGCGGCACTCGTCTACGGTCAGATGAACGAGCCGCCCGGCGCCCGCGCGCGCGTCGGGCTTTCAGGGCTGACGCTGGCCGAATACTTCCGCGACGAGGAAGGCCAGGACGTGCTGTTCTTCGTCGACAACCTCTTCCGCTTTACCCACGCCGGCTCCGAGGTTTCGGCACTGTTGGGCCGCATTCCGTCGGCGGTCGGCTATCAACCGACGCTCGCCACCGACATGGGCACGCTTCAAGAACGCATCACGTCGACGAACAAGGGCTCGATCACGTCCGTCCAGGCGATCTTCGTACCCGCCGACGACCTGACCGACCCGGCGCCGGCGACGTCGTTCGCCCA
>JASMAE010000356.1 GCA_030754475.1 Rhodospirillales bacterium | reverse complement strand
GCGCCCGTAGACGTCCTCGAAGCGGACGATGTCGTCCTCGCCCAAGTAGCTTCCCGACTGCACCTCGATGATGCGAAGCGGTCCATCGCCGACGTTCTCGAGCCGGTGTTGGGTCTCGGGAGGGATGTAGGCGGACTGATTCGCGCTCAGCACATTGGTCTCGGCGCCCACCGTCACCCGCCCGGTGCCCTCGACGATCACCCAATGCTCGGCCCGGTGCTTGTGGAGCTGCAAGCTCAGCGCGCCTTGCGGATCGACGGTGATGTGCTTCACCTGAAAGCCCTCGCCCGCATCAATGATCCGGTAGCTGCCCCACGGGCGACGGACGAGCGCGTGGGCGGCATGCTCGGGGCGGTTCGCTTTTTTGAGCGTTTCGACGAGGGCCTTGACGTCCTGGGCGTTCTCGATGGTGGTGGCGAGCACCGCGTCCGCGGTGGCCACGACCACCGCGTCCTCGATGCCCACCGCCGCGACCAGCGGTCCGTCGCTCCGGATGTACGAGTTGCGGACGTTCGTCGTAACCACGTCACCGGCGATCACATTTCCGTCGCGGTCTTTCTTGCCCAGCCGCCACAGCGCCGCGAACGAGCCGACATCGCTCCAACCCATCTCGACGGGCACGACGACGGCGTTCTTGGTGCGCTCCATGACGGCGTGATCGATCGAGACGGATTTGCACTTCGCGAAGGTGTTTGCGTCCAGGACGAGGCACTCACCGTCGTCGCGGGCACCGCGGAACGCCTTGTCCGTAACCAGGCGCATCGCATGTGCGAGCTCGGCGATGAAGCTCTCGGCCGAAAACAGGAAGATGCCGCTGTTCCAGTGGAATCCGCCTCGGGCGAGCCACGTCTCCGCAGTCGCGCGGTCCGGTTTTTCGACGAACCGTTTGACGGCGAAGCAGCCCTCGGCGTCCGGCCACGCGGCGCCCGCCTCGATGTATCCGTAGCCGATCTCCGGCCAAGACGGGTTGATCCCGAAGGTGACGAGCGCGCCGGCTACGGCCGCCGGAATCGCGCTTTCCACCGCCCGGCGAAATGCCGCGGCGTCTTCGATCACGTGGTCGGACGGCATCACCAGCATCAAAGAGTCGCCGTCGTTTCGGTTTAGGTATCGCGCCGCCACGGCTGCCGCGGGCGCGGTGTTGCGGGCCATCGGCTCGAGCACGATCTTCGCGGGATGAATCCCGACCGTGCGCATCTGCTCGGCGACAAGGAAGCGGTGTTCGGCGTTGGTCACGATCAGGGGCGCCGCGAACCGGGGTCCCAGAACCCGGAGCGCGGTCTCCTGGAGCATGCTGCGGTGCGTGTGCAGCGCGAGCAACGTCTTGGGAAAAAGCTCGCGCGACAGGGGCCAGAGCCTGACGCCCGCGCCGCCCGAGAGAATCACGGGATGAATCGGTGGACCCGGTGGATCGTGTTCGTTCGTGCTCACGGCACCCCTTTGCTAGCGCAAATTCGCGGCAACGCCAATGGGCGAACGCTAGGTGCCCGGGGACCTCAGAACGTCGCTTGATCCCAATCAATGACTCGTCCCATGGTGAAGCCCAATGTGCGCTCGGTGCGACTGGTGACGGCGCAGGGGCGCAAAGGCGCCCGAGCGTGGTTCAAGGAGGCGGTGCGGTGCCATTCAAGGACATTCTGGTTCACATGGACAATGGCGCGGCGTGCGTGGCCCGGCTTGAGACGGCGATCGGCCTGGCCCTGGATCATGACGCTCATCTCACCGGCATCTACGTCATTACACCGATCGAAATCCCCGCATACGTCGAGATCCACGTGCCCGAGGACGTCCTTCGCCAACAGGTGCGCACCCACGAAGAGGCGGCGGCGCGCGCCGAGAAGCAGTTCAGGGAAGGGGTCGAAAATGCGGGCGTTTCGCTCGAGTGGCGCCTGGTCCACGGCCGCATGGTTGAATCCTTGAGCCTGCACGCCCGCTACGCCGACGTCGCCGTGGTCGGACAGCGTTCTCCGGCCGAAGACGGCCCAGACATGCCCGACCGCTTCCTGTTGTCCGTGGGGCGCCCGGTCCTCGTGATTCCCCACTCGGGAACCTACCCCAAGATCGGCGAGCGGATCATGGTCGCCTGGGATTCCAGCCGGCTGGCCTCGCGTGCCGTCGGCGACGCCATGGCGCTCTTGGAAAGCGCGAAGAAGGTCGACGTCATGTCCATCGATCCCCACGGCGGGCACGAGGGCCACGACGATGTTCCCGGCGCCGACATATGCCTGCACCTCGCGCGCCACGGCGTTCCGGCGAAGGCCCAGCACGCCTTTTCCGGCGACATCGACCCCGCCGACATGCTGCTGTCGAAAGTTGCCGAGGAAGCGGCCGACCTCCTCGTGATGGGGGCGTATGGCCACGCGCGATGGCGCGAGATCGTGCTCGGCGGCTTCACCCGTCACGTGCTCGAACACATGAGCGTTCCCACTCTGCTATCCCACTGAGGGACGACGGTGGCCAAGTCTCTTAAAACGCCCATCGGACGATGATTGTCGTATTCGGCTCGCTGATCGCCGATCTGGTCTTTCCGGTGGAATCGCTTCCCCGGCCCGGCGAGACCGTTGCCGCGCCGCGGGTCCTGGTCGTACCGGGCGGCAAGGGCGCGAACCAGGCCGTTGCGGCGGCGCGGACGGGGGGCCAGGTACGCATGGTCGGCAGCGTCGGCGACGACGTTTTCGGAAACCTTCTCATGGACGGGCTCGTCGCGGCAGGCGTCGATATCGACTTGATCGCCCAGGTCGCGGCGCCGACCGGCTGCGCGGCCGTCTGCGTCGATGCCGAAGGCCAGAACCAGATCGTCATCGCGCTTGGCGCGAATGCGGAAGCGCGCGCGGATCAGGCCGCCGACGCGTCGCTGCGCGAAGACGTGACCGTCGTCGTCCAGATGGAGATTGCCCCCGAAGAGAACTGGAAACTGGTCGGGCGCGCACGCGCGAAAGGCGCGCGGGTGCTGCTCAACGCCGCCCCCGGGGGGCGGGTGCCGGAAGAGACGCTTCGGGCCGTGGACACCATTCTCGTGAACGAGATCGAGGCGGTCATGGTGTGCAGGGCGGTCGGGTTGGACGCCGACGATCCGGTGGCTGCGGGCCGTGCGTTGCGGCGCCAGTTCGGGACCGACTGTGTTGTCACACTGG
Source organism: Rhodospirillales bacterium (assembly GCA_030754475.1). GTDB lineage: Bacteria > Pseudomonadota > Alphaproteobacteria > Rhodospirillales > JASLLV01 > JASLLV01. The sequence goes on along the minus strand of JASMAE010000356.1, from coordinate 857 downwards.
GTGCCGCCGGCGCGGTCGCCTTCCTCGACGATGCGGCCTGGCGCTTCGCCGCGCTTCCGGTGGTGGCGGTGGACGCAACCGCCGCCGGCGACGCATTTGTCGGAGTCTTCGCCTCCAGCCTCGATGCCGGGATCGAGGTCATCGAGGCGTTGCGGCGCGCGAGCGTCGCGGGCGGGCTCGCCTGCACCGCCACCGGCGCCCAGCCCAGCCTGCCAACGGGCGCCGAGATCGCGGCGCGCCTCGCCGAGTTGCCCGACCCGAGCCAGCTCTGACCATCAGCGTCCCTCGGCCCTGGGGCATGTGTTCATGAAGGGCATTGATCGCGCGCTGAAGTGTGACCCGATGTCCGCTTCTAGCCAGTAGCGGACATTAGGTCATGTCATCAGAAAGCCCCGATCCGCCTTTTGCCACATGGGGGCTTCGGCCAGATCGGCCCTTCCCTCCTGCGGGCCTGAGTCTGACGTAAAGTGTCGTATCGGTAGGGGGCAGGTCACAGGGTCCGCTTCGAAGAGGTAGATTTCGATCTCGTTTTCCTCGATGTCAAACTGCCCGGCATAAGCGGGCTGCAAAGCTTCTTCGAGATGAACCGGCGAAAGCCCGCTAAACCAATATGGGTCCGGCGATCCCCTGAGAAGCCCCAGGACCCGCGAAAAGGGTGTTCCAGGGGTCAGGGGTGTCGGCGGCAAGGATATGCCGAGGAATGAAAAGCCGAAAGGACCCATCAAGCATGGCGGCGGTAAGGGTGCTGAAACACTTATGGAACAGAAGCGGTTCACGCCGTTCGCCCCTTGATCGACCGCACGATTCTAAGGCTGCGCCGCAATTCTCTTGCCATGGAAGGCGCTTCTGATGTCCTC
>JASMAE010000355.1 GCA_030754475.1 Rhodospirillales bacterium | reverse complement strand
ATGTGCGGGTCAGATTCGTAGAAAAGACGAGGCATTCGTCCTCGTAGGTCAGCCCGAGGCCCGCCGAGCGCATTTCATTGTCGGCCAAGTCACGCTTCGCCGAAACTTGCCCCCGCCAATAGCGGGAAAACTGCGTGTTCAAGCTGGTCGTGAGTTCCTCTCGTGTGGGAAACTCGCTGTCCGCCTGCCTTTCGAAGAATACGTAATCGGCGTCCAGGCGAAGCGCCGGCGGGCCAGCGGAAAGCTTCACTTCGTTGCGCCGGGGCGACAAATCGTCCTTGTCCCACCGCGACCGGTAAAAAACATTCAAATGCCTGCCCGGCGAGGCATGAACCCGGGCGACGATGTCGGACAGGTTGTCCTCCAGACCGGACTGGTCGGCGAAGGTGTCGTCGCTCTTGAGCCGATAGCTTTGCCCCACCAAGACTGTTGTACTGCCGCCATTGTTTCCGAATACGCCCCATCGCAGGCCGTAGTTAAGACGTGGCCCGCCTTCCACGCGATCGACACCCGTGAATCGATTCGTTCTGAACAGGTTGGTCTCGTCGAACTCGAAGTCTTGGCTGTCCTCGTTGGGAATGGTGTTCGGGTTTCCGCCGTATGGGGAGACGATGATTTGAGCGATGGGTTCGACGGACTGCGAGATGTTTCCCGAGGTTTTTCCCAGCGGATAGCGCCAATCGACGGCCATCTGGGGAACGAAGCGTCCGGTGACACCGCTAAACTCGCCTTCGGTCCCCCCGCGATCGAAGGAATCGACGTGATAGAAGTCGCCCTGAAACGACGTGGTGACGCTCAGCAGGTCTCCGATCGGCCCGACGAAGGGCCTTCGCCAGCCGCCACGTACCGAGAGTCGCCGCGTATCGGCGCCGTCGGTCCGCGTCAACGCCATGAGATTGACGTCGAGGCTGGAGCGTCCGCCATAGCCGTCGACCTCGCCCACGTGGTTGTAGTCGAACCTGGGAAGCACCCACGGCGTCGTTCCTTGATCGTCGGTCTGGCGCAGTCCCTGGAACGCGTACGCGTTGAACGCCATGTAATTGCGCTTGCGAAATCCCTCGGCAAAAATGCGCGATGTCAATTCGCCTTGACTGCCGAAGCCGTAGCGTCTGAGAAACGTGTCATCACTCGCGCGCTCGACGTCGAAGCCGGCGCGCCAGGTTTCGTCGATGTCGAGCCGGCCCTCGCCGAATAGGTGACCACGCACGTCGTTTTGCGAATCCTCGGTGAGGCTGCCCGAGAACTCGATCCGGCCATGCTGGAACTTCCGTCGGTACTCGGCGGCCATCAACGGGCCTTCCTTGTCCGTGTACACCGGCGTCGCGGTGAGGTCGCTGCGCTCGTCGACGACGTAATAGAAGGGTACCTGGGCGATGAAACCCAAATCCGATGACCCGCCGAAGGAAGGCGCGAGGAAACCGCTGCGCCGTCCGACGGTCGGATCGGGATGCGTGAAGTAGGGCGTATAAGCGACGGGAATACCGGCGATTTCCATCCAGGCGTCGGAGTATTCGATGGTCTTGCGGTTTTTATCGTGGACCACCTTGACGGCCTTGATCTGCCACAGCGGCGGGCGCGTCGGCTCGTCTGGGCACAGATCGCATGGCGAATATACGGCCCGGCGCATTTCCGTGGTCCCGCCCGCCGACAGCCGGGCACCGTTCGCCGCGATGCGCGAGAGATCGTCCAGGATGACGCGGATGTCTTCGACTATTCCGTCCTTGAGATCGCCTGTGAGTTCGACTCGCGAGGCGAACAACACCTCGCCGGTCGGCTCCAAAAGGGAGACGTTGCCCGAGGCGTTCAGGATGTCGGTCGTCTGTTCATAGGTGATCTCGTCGGCCAGCAGGGTCCGATTGTCCCGGGAAACCTCCACGTTCCCGCGGGCGGTCACTGTTCCGCGTTCGCGGTCGTAGGTGACTTCGTCGGCCGTTAGAAAGACGCCGGCGTCGATGGGGAATTCCTGCGCGCCGGCGGGCGGACCGGTGAGAACGGTGGCGACCACCGCCAACGTCGCAATCCGAGTTCCAAGACGCGCGCGCACCGCGATTTACCCGTCTTCCAGGTGCAATAGCATGGCGAGGCCGAGCAACGTCGTTACCCCCGAGGGTGTCCACGCCGCCAAGGTGACCGGGATGCTGTCCGAAAGGCCAAGCGCGAACACCAAGTCCGAGAAAAAATAGAATACGAACCCGGTCAGGACGCCCATGGCCACGACGAACGTGGTGCCGCCGCGACGCGCGTGGCGAAGCGTAAAGGTGGCGGCGATCAGGACCATGGCGCACAGAAGCAACGGCGTGGCCATCAGCGAATGCCAATGAAGGCGGTGGCGGACGGCGGAAAATCCGGCGTTCTCAAGAGTCTCGATGAATTCCGGCATCACCCAAAATGACATCGTTTCGGGCGCCGCGAAATTGTCGAGGATCTTGGCGAGCGTAAGATCCGTCTCGAGCCAGAATTCGGCCTCGAATTGTGGCGGGCTCTCGGGGGACAGGATCCACGCGTCGATCAGGTGCCAAAACCCGTCCTCGAGCCGGGCTTCGTCGGCTTCGATCCTACCGATGAACTTGTCCACCCCTTCGTAAGTGAAAACCGTCACCTCACCGATCTCGACGGTGGAACCACGGGGGACCATGCGCTTGGCGTGGATGACCGACTGCCCCGTCGCATTCGATTGTCGCAGCCACAAACCCGACGATGAGAGCGCCACGGAACTGCTCTGGCCCTTCATCAGCACCGCCTCCAGTCGATCGTACTTCGACAAAAGGGCAGAGGCGAACGGGTTCAAGACAGTGATCTTGAAGACGCCGAGAACGAAGGCGATCGCCAGCACGGGCAACAGGAACTGCCAGGCCGAAATGCCGGCGGCACGGGTGACCAACAGCTCGTGGTGTCGCGTCAACCGCCAGAACGCGACCATGCCACCACAAAGCGCGGCGAAGGGAAACACCTGCTCCCCCATATTGGGCAACTTGAAGACGGCCATTTTCACGATGGTGGAAAACGCGATGTTCGGCCGCGGCGCCGCCCGGCGCAACAGCTCGACGATGTCGAACATGAAGATCATGGCGAGGAACAAGAAGAAGAGCACGCTAAACCCGGCCAGAAAATGACGGCCGATGTACATTGAAAGTGTCGAAGAAAGTCGCACGTTGCCTCCGTATATCGGCGCTTCAGGCCGGCCTCGCCCGCATCGGCGCGCCGAGGGCGCTCTTGCGCCGGCGCGGACGATGCAGCATCACCAAGAATCCGACGACAATCGGCAAAAGCGCGTGCGGATAAAGGAGCGGTACGAGTTCGCTCTTCTTCGCGCAAACATTCTCCAAACCCATGGTGCTCGCCTGCACGAGAATGAAGAACGCAACGGCGATGACGATTCGACGGTTCTGGCTGCGACGGCTGATCGTCCCGGAAATGAGTAAAGCCACGGCGATGATCGCGTAACCGAAGGCGTAAACCGGTCCGGTCAGACGTTTATGACCCTCGACGACGAACTTGCCGTAGTCGTTCGGGTTGTCGAGATCCCCCTCTTCGAGGCTCAACAGCTCGCGAAGATCGCGTTCGCGCGCTTCACGGTATCGCACCGACGGCTCGTTGCGGACGTTTTGTAAATCAAGCGTGTATCGATCGAAATACAAAATCGAGAGCTTGTTGGTCGCCTTGTCAACCTCTTGGCGGTTGCCGTCGAACATGACGACGCGAACCTTGCCGTCCGATTGCACCAGCGCCCCGCGCGAAGCCATGATGGTCGACGGTTTTTCGTCGTCGCGTTCGTCGTGGACCAGGATGCCGCGCAGTTGCCGGTCGGCCGAACGTTCGCGGATGTATACGGTGACGTCATCGGAAACCACGTTGAACGCGCCCTCCTGCAAAAAGATGTGCGAGTAGTGATAGCTGATATCCCATTTCAGCTTCCGGAATTTCTCGTAAGAATCTGGCAACAGGTAAATGTTGACGGCATAGGCGAAGACGACCACGACGCCAGCAAGCAGGAACACCGGTTTCGCGAGCGCCAACTGGCTCATTCCGGCAGACCGCATAACCACCAGCTCCCGGTCCGTGATCAATTTGCCGTAGACAAAAGAGACGACGGCGAACAGGGCGATGGGCAGGATGATGGAAAGGAAATTGGGCAATAAGAGAAGTGTCAAGTAGAACAGCGTTCCCAGCGAAAGACCCCTGTTGACGATCATGTCAATGAACTTGAGGGACTGGCTGAGCCACATGACACCGGTCAGCGCGATCGACGCCAGGACCATGCCGACGGCCAACTGTCGCAGGATGTATCGGGTCAAGCTATTCATTTGACGGCGTTTCGAGACGTCTCGATTATCCCAAACTGAGTGAAAAACCTTTCCGAATCAAGGTTTCGGGGATCGATGCCGTTGGCCGGCGAGGGCGCCGTCACGGGTTCGCCGGCCCGTCCGGGGGTGCGCGCCGCCTTCATACGAGTTTCCCCGGGTTCAAGATATCGTCGGGATCGAGCGCCTTTTTGAGGCGCCGCATCAGGTCTACCTCGACGGCCGACTTGTAGTGGACGAAGTGCTTGCGCTTCAGTTTGCCGATTCCATGTTCGGCGCTGAAGCTGCCCCCCATCTCGAACGTGATGTCGAACACGATCCGGTTGAATTCGTCCCAGCGGGCGAGAAAGGCGTCGGTATCGGCGCCCACGGGTTGGCTTATGTTGAAGTGGATGTTGCCGTCGCCTACGTGTCCGAACGCGACCACTCGGGTGCCGGGCAGCATCGCCGCGACCGCTTCGGAGGCACAATGAATGAACTCGGGGACCTTCGAGACCGGGACCGAGATGTCGTGCTTGACGCTTCCGCCTTCGCTTTTCTGGGCCTCGGGAATGAACTCGCGAATTCGCCAAAGCGATTCGCTTTGGGATTGGCTTTCGGCGATGACCGCATCCTCGATCACGCCGTCTTCCAAGGCCGCGGCCAGAACGGCTTCCACCGAGTCGCGAAGGTTGTCGCCGGCCCGCGGACTGGTCAGCTCGATCAAGGCGTAGTAGGCGTGGGCTGATTCCAGGGGATCGGCGGCGTCCGGAATGTGCCGGACCGTGAACTCCAGGGCGATCCGAGAGATCATCTCGAAAGCCGACAATGCGTCGCCGAATTCATCGCGCGCCCGCATGAACAGCGCGAGCACACTTTCGACGTCGGCCATCGCCGCCAGCACAGTTTCGCTCGCGCGCGGCGGCGGGAAGAGCTTGAGCACGATCGCCGTGATGATTCCGAGCGTTCCCTCCGAGCCGATGAAAAGGTGTTTCAAGTCGTAGCCCGTGTTGTCCTTGCGCAGTCCGCGCAAGCCGTTCCAGATGCGGCCGTCCGGCAGGACGACTTCGAGGCCGAGCACGAGATCGCGCGCGTTGCCGTATCGCAAGACCGCGACGCCGCCGGCGTTGGTGGCAAGATTGCCCCCGATCTGGCAGCTTCCCTCGGCGCCGAGGCTCAAGGGGAACAGGGCGTTCGCGGCGCGGGCCGCATCCTGGACGTCGGCCAGGATACAACCCGCCTCGACGGTCATCGTGTGATTGGCGGCGTCGACGGCGCGAATGCGGTTGAGGCGCGCGGTCGAAAGCACGATTCCCCCGTCGGGAACGCCACCGCCCACGAGACCTGTATTGCCGCCTTGCGGCACGACGGCCACCCCTGCTTGGGCGCACAAGCGCACGACCGCGGCTACCGCTTCGGTCGAATCTGGCCGCACGATCATGGCGCAAGTGCCGCGCCACAAACCGCGTGGTTCGACCAGGTAGGGCTCCATGCCCGATTCGTCGTCGATCCAACCGCCGGGTCCGACGGCTTCGCGGATGGTCTCCAACAGATGCTCGGATATGGCCATGGTTGCGGATAATGGACAGTCGCCACGAAGCCGACAACTCGAAACGGCTATTACGCGCCCACGCCGGCGGCGCGGCGCAAACGGTCGTTGATCGCCCGACCCAGTCCTTCGTCCGGAATCGGCGCGACCGCGATCGCCGAGATCCCCTTTCGGTCCAGTGCCCGGATCATGGCGAAGAGATTGGCGGCCGCCTCGTCGACGTCTTCTGAAGGACTGAGGTTCATGACGTCGCCCCGCGGGCCCTTCGGTGCGTCGCGGCCGAAGCCGAGAAAGGCCTCTCCGGTCCTGGCGCACGCGGCGTTCAGGCGCAACGGCCGGGCGGGGGCGTAATGGCGATCCTGAAGGCCGGGCGAATTCGCCGGCGCGCCGCCGCCGAATTCGGCGATGCCGCCGATGACCGCCTCGACGGCTTCGCGGGTCACGCCGCCGGGTCGGAGTATCAGCGCCTGGTCCCCGGACAAATCGATGACCGTCGATTCGATTCCGATTCGGCACGGCCCGCCGTCGAGGACCAAACTGACGCGCCCATCCAGCGAGTCGACAACGTGTCGAGCGGTCGTCGGGCTTACGCGTCCGGCGACGTTGGCGCTCGGGGCGGCGATCGGGCGCGCGGCCGCGGCCAGGAACCTTTGCGCGACCGGGTGGCCGGGCACGCGAACCGCCAAAGTATCGAGGCCGCTGCTCGCCAGCAGCGAAATCCGGCACGCTTCACGGCGGGGTAAGACCAAGGTGAGGGGCCCCGGCCAGAAGGATTCCGCCAGTAAACGGGCTCGCTCGTCGAACGCAACCCGTCGCGAGGCCGCCCGCGCGTCCGCGAAATGTACGATCAGGGGATTGAAGGTGGGCCGGTCCTTCGCCGCAAAGACCGCGGCGACTGCGGCGTCGTTCGTGGCGTCGGCGCCCAGTCCGTAGACGGTTTCGGTCGGGAAGGCGACGAGATCGCCGGCGCGAATCATTTCGCCGGCGCGCGCGATCGACCCGGCATCGGTCTTCAGGATGTCGGGTCCGGCGCTCCGAACCCTTCCGCAGCCCCGGGCCGTCACCCCGGAACTCGGATTTCGGGGCTTCCGATCGCGATGAAGTCGGGGTTCTCGAACCCCGGTTTTCCGTACCCGAGCTCGACGCCGTCGACGTCGACCACACTCCCGCCAGCAAACCTGAGTACGGCGTGACCGGCCGCGGTGTCCCATTCCATGGTGCGTCCGAACCGCGGATAGATGTCGGCACGAGCGCACGCGAGCAAACAGAATTTCAGCGAACTGCCGGTCGAAATCTCCTCTTTGATTGGGCGAGCGGCGAGAAAGGCGTCGACGCCCGGCGTGCGGTGGGACCGGCTCACCACGGCGGTCATCCCGTCCGGCGGCAGGGCGCGAACGGAGATGGGCCGCGCAACCTCCGAGCCCGTCGCCATAACGGCGCCGTTGCGACTTCCCCAGTACGTCGTGTCGATCGCCGGCGCGTGGACCACGCCCAGCACGGGGCGCCCCCTGTCGATGAGCGCGATGTTGACGGTGAACTCATCGCGGCGGTTGACGAACTCCTTGGTTCCGTCCAGCGGGTCCACGAGCCAGAAGGTCTGGCCCGTTTCCGCAGGCCAGCCGTGGCTGGCGACCGATTCCTCTCCGACGATGGCGAATTCGTTCGTCAGCTCTCCGATCCCGGCGACGATCACGTCCTCCGCCTTGGTGTCCGCGATCGTGACCGGTGACGAATCCGCCTTGGTCTGGACCACGAAATCCGAGTGGTAGACAGCCATTATCGTCTCGCCCGCCCGTCGCGCGACATCCACGACGTGATCGACGTCGTTTAGGGAAAATTCGAGCGTCACGGTCCGCTGACTGCCATTGCCTTGGGGGATCGCGGCTTCAGGACGCGTCGCTTCCGGTCCAGATCGCCCTGGGATCGCCAAGACTGGAGGCGGTGATCTCCTCGGCGATGAAACGCCAGGCTTTGAACGTCTCGGACCAGTGGTCGGGCGCCATCCCCGCTTTGCTCTTCAAGTGGGCGAGAAAGTCGCGCGGCTTGGGCAACGCCTTCCATACCAGTGGCAAGAAAAGGGCGCGCCGGCCCGCATCCTCGACGATCAGGCCATCGACGCCCGGGCGCAGCTTCGACAACAGATCGGCCTCGCCGGAAATCACGATCGGAACGGGGGCGCTCAAGAGCGAGAGCGAGAGTTCGAGCTCGTCCAGCTCGTTCGCGTTGAGTGGCGAAAACCGAGGGTCCTTGAAGGCGGCGGAGAAACCGTTCGCAGCCACGTCCTCGACCAGGGGTCGATGGGCGACGAAGGAGCCGATGCAGCCGCGCAATTGGCCGTTGCGGTGGAGCGAGACGAAACAGGCGCCAGGCTGGAGCAGTTCGGCGTCGAACCGGTGACCGTCGAGCGGAACGGGGGTGCCGTGGGCGAGCCCGTGCTTGATCGAGACCGCGGCGAGGCGCATCAGCGTCCGGCCGTTCCGGTCGAGGAACTCCCGCGTGCGTTCCGCGAATCGGTCCGTTTCCGGCAATGGGGGTTCTTGCATCGGCGCCGCGGGAACGCCCTCGGACCGAGCGCGCTTCGCAAACGCGCCCGCCTCGAACACGGCCCACGAGCCATAGCCGACGACCCGATCGCGCGGCCCGGTGGTGTCGCCCGAGTTTCTCAGATCCAGGGTCGCGACCTTCATGCCGCGCCTCTTGGCGAGAGTCAGCAAGCCGGCCACGGGGGTGCGGCCGCAGGCGTGTTCGCGGTCGATCCCGTCGGGACGAAGCTGCTCGATCGCGCGACAGGTCGCGACGTCCAACTTTCGGGCCGTCTCGTAGTCATGATAGTGGCTGAGATCGGAGCTGATGACGATCAGGGTCTCGTCACCGCCCCACAGTCGATCGAGCACCTCGGCGATCTCGGCGTCGCTGGCCTCGCCGACGACCAGCGGGACGATCGCGAACGCCTCCAAGATCACCTGTAAAAATGGCAGGTGCACCTCGAGGCTGTGCTCTTGGCCGTGGGTCGGATCGAACACGGAAACCTGGGGCAGATCCTGGATCGTCGCAAGTGCCTCGGCGTCCACGGGAACTCGGCCCAAGGGCGTCTCGAAGAAGCCCGCACTGCTCGTGGCAAGGCCGCGCACGGCGACGCGATGACAGGGGCCGAGCATCACGACGCGGCGGATTCGCGTCCGGGCTGGAGCGAGCCTGGCATACGCGCTCGCCGCGACCGCACCGGAATAGACGTAGCCGGCGTGCGGGGCGATGATCGCCTTGGGCACCGCGGCATCCGTGCTTTTTACCCGATCGAGGAAGCCGCGCACGGCCGCGGTCAACTCTTCCGGGTCGCCGGGGTAGAACATTCCGGCGACGGCCGCCCTTCTCACCGCGGTCATCGAAGGTGCCATAGCGATATGATGATTGAGTATTGGTCTTCATGTAAACTGTAAAGAGAACGCGGCTTGCGCCGGAGACCCCGGCAGCGGGCGGCGGGAAGCAATGGACATGGACGGCACAGAACTCGACACCTTCGCTGGCGCGGTCCCGGGTCGCTATTGGCATGCGCTCGATGACGGCCGCGTGCAGTGTGACCTGTGCCCACGCGATTGCCGCTTGCACGAGGGCCAAAGGGGCCTTTGCTTCGTTCGCGCGTGCGAGAACGGGCGCATCGTGCTGACGACCTGGGGGCGATCGAGCGGCTTTTGCATCGATCCCATCGAAAAGAAGCCCCTCAACCATTTCCTTCC
>JASMAE010000354.1 GCA_030754475.1 Rhodospirillales bacterium | reverse complement strand
CCAAGACTGGCGTGGACTTGGGCTTGGGTCTGGCCTTGAGCTTGGTTCTGGGCTTGGGTCTGAGCTTGGGCTTGGCCCTCAGTTTGGCCTCCGAAATCTTCCTTGATTCCTTCCGGCGGCCCCATTGCGCCAATCGGATGGTCGGGCGGCGCGGCGGATACGTTTCGAATGGCGGTCAGCGTGGAACTTGCTTTGGGCGTAGTGCCCACGTCGTCTGACGGCGCCGCGCTTAGGATCTCGCGCAGGGAAAGGCCGAAACACTTCATCAGCAGAATGAAGATCGATACGAAGCCGATCATGAACACCGAGACGATTACGGACTGCGACCCAGCGTCGTCCAGCGAGATGGTCATGCCGCTCAGTCGTCGGAAAAGAGCCAGAAGGGCGTAGATAATGAGCGCCGCGCCGCCGAGGCTGACGAAACCCACCACCGCGACCTTCCCCGCCCCCCCTTTGGCGTCGGGCTTCCGCCGCGGCCCCGGCTTCGGCCGCGCTGTCGCTTGCGCGCTTGTCCTCGCCGGCGGGTTGCGCGGCATGGAAGGGGCCGGCCTCGCCATCGTCGGCCTGGACAGCTTAGATTCGGCGCGGTCCGGGCTGTGATAGACTTCCTCTTCATGAGCGATGTTATGGGCGGCGTCATAGGTCTCCTTGACGACGCGCACCGCCTCGAAGCGCCCCGAACTGAACAGTTCCGCGGCATCGACGAGGCTTTTCTTGGCCTCGCGGAGCGTGTAGGCGGCGTGAAGCTGCCAACCGGCCGACTTCTTCTTTACGTAGATCTCATGAACTATGGAAGGAGCGCCGTTCACTGCTCAAGTCCGTTCGGCTCAACCTAAACAAAACGTCCAAACCAGACGAATCCATACATGAATCGGCTGAATTTGCGCAAATCGTCCCGCACCTGGAACCGGTTTATCGAAAAATCAATAATGAAAGGTTTGCTACTCGGGTATTTCCATCGTCGATCGGTGATCCGGCAAGACCCCGCCATCGAGATAGGACGCCAGATGGGCGCTGAGATCGCGTGCGTCGGGCCCGGCGCCGTCGATCAGGGCGGACTTGCGGCGGCGCAGGAACTGCTGGCCCATCAGGTACATGCCGGGCGCCTCGACGATACCCCCGTCGTGGCGAAGCTGGCCCTTGCGATCGAGGACGGGGACATCGAGCCACGAGTAGTCGGGCCGGTAGCCGGTCGCCCAAAGGATGGTGCGGATCTCGCCCGAGGTGAGATCCAAGCCGAGGGGCGGTGCGTCCGGGACCTCGGTGGGCTCCAGGCGATGGGGCGCTTCGACCTCGCCGTCGATGCCGTTTTCCGTCGCCCACTCGTCGATGGTGTCGAGCAGCCGGTTCATCTTGAGGTCGGAAAGGGCGCACTGGTTGAGCAAAGAGCCTGAAAACTGGGCCTTGCCGTCGTTGATGCCGGCGAGCCGGCCGACCAGCTTCACACCCTTGCCGGTAAGGGCGTTCAGATCGAGGGTCGCGCGATCGTCGGTGCCGGTGAGCTGAAGCGAAGGGACCCGGCGCGCTCTCCGGATGTCCTCGACCTCGTCATAGCGCTCGTCGAGCACGCCGGCCGCATCCATCCACCATTCGAGATCGCGGCCGCGATAGACCCTGGGCGCCCGGATATGCTCGCCGACGGACATGGTCACCGGACGGCCCGAGCGGTGGATCTCGTCGGCAAGCTGGGTGCCCGTCGCCGAGGCCCCGACGACGAGCACGCCGCCATCGGCGAGCTGGTCCGGGTTGCGGTAATCCATTGCGGTGACCGTGGCGACGGCGGCCGGCACCGCCTCGGCGAGCGCGGGAACGCGCGCGATATTGCACGCTCCGCTCGCCAGCACGACCGTCCGGCACTGCCAGTCGCCCCGATCGGTCGCCACCCGGTATCCCGTATCGGTTGCACTCACCGAGGTCACGGTCGTGTGGGTCTCGACCGGGGCCGAGATCACCCGCGCGTAATCATCGATGAACGCGATGGTCTCGGGCATCGTCCGGTAGCCGTCGGGATCGTCACCCTGGTAGCCGTAGCCGGGCAGCCGGCTCTGCCA
>JASMAE010000353.1 GCA_030754475.1 Rhodospirillales bacterium | reverse complement strand
GACGGCGTCGTCGAAGGGCGACGGGAAGTAGGCCGAGGCCGCGTGGCTCTGGTGGTGCTCGGCGAAGAGAAGGCGCTTCTTCCAGTCGAAGTCGGACGCGAAAGCCGTAAACCGCTTTCGCAACAGATCCTTTTGGAACAGTTTTTCGCGCAGCCACAACGGCATCGCCATGCGGAACGACGTGAACCCCTTGGGCGCGAACGCGACGTAGGTCTCGAGCAGGCGTTCGAACTTGAGGAAGGGCTTGTCGTAAAAGGCGACGAAGTCGATGTCGTTCAAGGACACGCCTTCGTGTTCGAGGCAGAACGTGATGGCGTTCGCGGGGAAGTCCGAGTCGTGCTTTTTGCGGGTGAAGCGTTCCTCTTGCGCGGCGGCGCGCACGTCTCCGTCATCGATCAGTGCCGCGGCGCTGTCGTGATAGAACGCGGAGATGCCGAGAATCCGCAAATCGTTTCGTTCCCCGGTTCAGAAGATCGTGTAAATGAACGGCGCCACGGCCGAGCCCTGGCTCAGGACCAGCAATCCCCCGAAGGCGACCATGGTGATTATCATGGGCAGAAGCCAGTACTTCTTCCGCACCCGCAAGAACGCCCAAAGCTCGATCAGAAAGTCCATTCCCGCTCGCTAGAACTGGTTGCGCATGGTTTCGGGCTCGGGACCTGGGGGACGGCGCTCGATCCAATAGGTTCGCGCCTCGGGCTCGAATCGTAGCCGCAGGGGATCCTTCCCGAGTGCCCTCATGATCAAGGCCGTCGGCGTCACGGTCACGAAAAACAGAAGCCCCAACACCACCGGGTTGACGATGCGGTGAAGCAAAAGCCCGAACCGCGTCCAGGTGCGGTTGAACGGCGCCAGCACGCCTGGCCGAACCAAAGCCAGCGCCGCGAATGCGCCTGCGACGGCCAACGCCCAGGCCCGCGGCGCCTCGCCCTCGAACAGAGGCAAGAGCGCGAATGTGGCCGCCGCCGCCGCCATGACAAAGCCGAAGGCACGGTCGGAACCGCCCTTCGCCTCTGCCGCGCGACGCGTCAGGTCCTCGTGGGTCGACGTGTTCATATGGGCGCCTAACATCCGGGATGCGGGCCGTCGAATCAAGATCCAACGCCCCGCCCAACTAGCGCCGGCGCAATCGGCAGGCGTAGAAACCGTCCATACCGCCTTTTTCGGCCATGTGACAGGGCAGCGTCCTGAGATCGCCCTCGGGTCCGACGAACGCGGCCGCGCCGCCGATCTCATCTGCCTCGATCGGCACCCGAACCGCTGCGCCGCCCCGCCCGACGAAGGAGCGGACGACCTTGGCGCCTTCCTCGGGTTGCAATGAGCACGCGGCATAGACGACAAGGCCGCCCGGTCGAACCATGGCGAGCGCCGCCCGGAGCATCCGCTGCTGAATCGCCGCCAGCGCGGGGATCTCGTCCGCCCTTTTTATGCGTGGGATATCCGGGTGCCGCCGGATGGTTCCGGTGGCCGAGCACGGCGCGTCCAGAAACACCGCGTCAGCGGGCTCGTCGGGGCGATAGCGCAGCACGTCGGCGATCTCGATTCGCGCGTCGAGCCCGAGCCTGGCGAGGTTCGTCTTCAACCTTTGCATTCGGCCGGCAGAACGGTCAACGGCGAGGACGCGGGCACCGCGCGCGGCCAGTTGGGCGGTCTTGCCACCCGGCGCCGCGCACAAGTCGATCACGTTTGCGCCGCGCACCTCTCCGAGAAGGGCCGCCGGCAGGGCGGCGGCTGCGTCCTGGACCCACCAGGCGCCCTCGGCGAAGCCCGGGAGTTGCTCCACCGGGCCGTGCGGGCGCAGGCGAAGGCTTCCGCTCGGCAAAATCTCGGCGCCCAGGCGCGCCGACCAGGTCTCAGGCCGCTCCCTCGCCGTGAGATCCAGCGGCGGCTCGACAAGATGGGCTTCGGCGATGCGCCGGCAGGTCTCGGGGCCGTACGCCCTTCTCCACGATCGCCACAGCCAGTCCGGCGTGTTCAGTCGCGCCGCGTCCTGGGACTTCAGCCACATGCGTCCGTCGCGCGCCAGGCGTCGCAGGACGGCGTTGATCAGGGCCTTGTACGGCCGGCATCGCGGATGTTGGGCCAGGTTCACGGCGGTGTCGACCGCTGCGTACGCGGGCACTTCGAAGAACAGGATCTGACATGCGCCCACGCGCAGGATGTTGCGCGTTTGCGCCGCCGTCGGCGGCAGCGGGCGTTCCATGCAGCGCCCGACCAGATCGTCGATCTGACCGAGCCTGCGCAGCGTCGTTGCCACGACCGCGCGGACGAACGCGCGGTCGCGCGCATCGACGCGGGCGAGCTCGGCGTGTACGGCAAGGGCCTCGTCCAAGGGTTGTCGGCGGCCCAGGACCGCGCCGATCAGCGCGAGCGCGATGCGCCGAGGGGTATCGGTGTCTTGTTGCACCATGGGGCCTTCATGCACGATTGGGCGCGAGCCGCGCAACCGTCGCGTCCGCGACCCGCTCGGGATGCCCGCCGATCGGCCCTTGGCTTACGATCGCCGGCGCATAGACCAGATCGTGGTAGCTCGGTTTCGCCTGTGGCGATCCGCCAACCGCGTGAATCTAGTCTATCTTATTGAAATCGAGCGGATGGGCGCGCCTGGGTGCAACCGCCTCGCGGTTCCAATCATGCGCGATCCGCTCTAGGGTGCGCGACGGCTTATCACGCGAGTCTCTTCCGCAACTATCGACCAGGCCGGAACCCGAACGTCATGCGAGATATCAACCGCGGCCACATCCTCGGCGCCGCGGCTGTTGTGGCACTGCCTATCGCGTTATACGTCCCGAAGGGCATCGCGCCCCTGTTCGCGATCTCGGCGATCGGGACCTTGATCGTTCAGGTGATTCGCGAGCGATCCCTGCCGCGCGTGCCGCGTGCGCTTTTGGTCGTCTTTGTCGTCTTCGCCGTTTGGGCCTGGGCGAGCGCGCTGTGGTCCGTGACGCCCGCACAATCGTTCTACGCCGCGACATCGGTGTTCGTCACGCTCGTCATCGGGCTTTTGTTCGTCGCCGCAGCGCGC
>JASMAE010000352.1 GCA_030754475.1 Rhodospirillales bacterium | reverse complement strand
GGCCACTCGGGACGCCCGCGTTGCGGCGCAGGAGCGGGTCGCGCCGAGGCCGCCTTACGACCGTCCTCGGGCGCGGGCTCCTCGGGCCGGGACGCGGGGAATCCCGCTTCCTCGGGCGCCTCGGGCGCGGGGGCCACGGCCGTAGCTTTCGAAAGCGGGCGGACGTCGCTGACGACGCCGTGCCAAAGGCGTGCTTCCTCGCCGCTGAGCAGGCGCCGCCGGCCACTGGCCGGGGATTGCCGTTTCGCCATGCCCTTAGGCCTCCTCCTCCTCGTCGCCGACGACGATGACGTGGACGTGGCGCGGCCCGTGGACACCGACCATCAGGGTTTGTTCGATGTCGGCGGTCCGCGACGGCCCGGTGATCCAGGTGACGGTGCGCGGCGGCCAGTCCTCGTCGGCCCCGGCGCCGCCGAGCCGCGCCCAGCTCTCCTCATAAGAACCGACCACGTCGCCGGAACGCAGGATCACGATATGGGCTTCGGCAAGAAAGGCGTTCAGGACCGCGCGGTCCGGACCGGAGATCAAGACCAGCGTTCCCGTCTCGGCGACGCCGACGGCGGCGGCGGTGATGGCGACCCGATCGCCATCGCGGACGGGACCGGTCTCGATCGCCAGCGCCGATCGCCGAGGCCACGGAATCGTCTCGAGAAAGGGCTCGGGCGCGCACCGCACCGCCGCGGGCAGGTGGTGCCGGGCGAGATAGGCCGCCACGGCTTCGGGCACGGCGTTCACGTCCGCGACCCGCATGACCGTGCAGCCGGCGCGTTCGGCGTTCTCGGCGAAGGCCGCGACCGGCCGCGCCGGGCAGGCGCGAGAGGGAACGGTCTGGGCACGCCCGCCATCCGCCGGCGCGACGACGCCCGCGTGGCCGATGGCGGCGCGCACGCCGTCGAGGATCGCGCTTCGCGCGGCACTCATGGCGCCCGGGCGCGCGGTTCGTGTTCCCGCGCCTGCCAAGCGCGCATGAACGTCCGCCCCTCGGGCGCGGGAAGGTCACGTGCATCGGTCCAGCCGCCGCCGAACGGAAGACGCCGAAGGCGGCCGCTTCGCTGGCCGGCAAGCCCGAACAGCGCCGCGGCGGCGGCGGTGGCGAGCCGGTAAAGCGCTGGTCGCCGCGCGACAAACGCCCAGACGGCAAGGCCCCAGCGGCTCATCGCCGCGCCGCGCCGCGCCTCGAAGCCTCGCTCCCGCCAGCGCCGCAAAAGCGCCGGAAGGGGGATGCGCATCGGGCAGATCTCCTCGCAACGCCCGCATAGCGACGACGCTTCCGGCAGATCCGGCGCGTTTTCGATTCCGATCAGGCTCGGGGTCAGCACCGCACCCATGGGGCCTGAGTACACCCAGCCGTAGGCGTGTCCCCCAACCGCCCCGTAGACGGGACAGTGGTTGAGGCAGGCCCCGCAACGGATGCACTTGAGGATGTCGCGGAACTCGCTTCCCAACGTCGCGCTGCGACCGTTGTCGAGAAGCACCACGTGGAAGGCCTCGGGTCCGTCCGCGTCGCCGGGCCGCCTGGGGCCCGCAGCAAACGTGGTGTAGACCGAGATGTCCTGGCCCGTGGCGGAACGGGCGAGGACCCTGAGAATCGTGACCGCGTCCGCGAGCGTCGGCACCACCTTCTCGATGCTGGCAACGACCACGTGGACCTTAGGCACAGTCATCGTGAGCTCGGCATTGCCCTCATTGGTGACGGTGACCGCCGCGCCCGTCTCGGCGACGAACATGTTGGCGCCGGTAATCCCGACGTCGGCGGCAAGGAAGCGCCGGCGCAGGATCGAGCGCGCCTCGTCGAGGAGCGCATCCCCGCCCTCGAGCGGACGGTCGGCCGCCAGCTCGTCATGGTGCTCGCGGAAGGTCTGCGCCACCTGGTCGCGGGTCAGGTGGATGGCGGGCGCGATGATGTGGCTGGGCGGCTCGCGGCGAAGTTGGATGATGTATTCGCCCAAGTCCGTTTCGACCGGCTCGATTCCGTGCGCCTCCAAGTGCTCGTTGATGGCGATCTCCTCGCCGATCATCGACTTGCTCTTGGTGACGGTCCGCGCGCCGGCGTCGCGGCAGATCGCGAGAATGACGTCGCGCGCCTCGGCGGCGTCGCGGCACCAGTGAACATGGCCGCCTTGCGCGATCACGCGCTCTTCGAAGCGCTCGAGGTAGGCGTCGAGGTTGTCGAGGACGTGGTCCTTGATAGCGCGGGCGGCGTCGCGAAGGGCATCGAACTCGGGCAAGCGGGAGACGGCGTCTCGGCGCGCTTCCGGGAACCCGCCGACCAGTTTCGCGAGCGTGCTCCGCAGCACGGGATCGACCAGCGCGCGGGCGCTGTCGGCGACGAAGTTCCGGCTTCTCGGCTCCACGCGCCCGCGCCTCAGGCGCCCGATCCGGGGCGCTCGCCGATCGCGGGACCGTCGGTCATGCCGGCGAGGACCTCGGCCACGTGGCGCACGCGAATCGCTAAACCGCGCCGCGTCATCCGCCCGGCGATGTTGAGCAGGCAGCCCATCTCGCCCCCGAGCACGGTTCCGGCGCCACTGCCGGCAAGGTCGTCCAGTTTGTCATCGACGATCCGTTCCGAGATGCGCGGGTATTTCACACAGAACATGCCGCCGAACCCACAACAGGCTTCCGGGCGCTGTGTCTCCTTGATCTTCAGCCCGCCGACGCGCCGGAGCAGCGCGCGCGGCTGCTCGCTGATACCGAGCTCGCGCAGACCCGAACAACCGTCATGGTAGGCGACGGTTCCGGCGTAGCGCGCGTCCACCGCGGTCTGCCCGCGAACGTTGGTGAGAAACGAGGTCAATTCGTGCGTCCGCCCGGCAAGCTCGCGCGCCCGGGACGCCCAGACGTCGTCGCCCTCGAACAAGGTGGGATAGTGGAGCCGCAACATCGCCGCGCACGAGCCGGACGGCGCGACCACGTGGTCGAATCCGGAGAA
>JASMAE010000351.1 GCA_030754475.1 Rhodospirillales bacterium | reverse complement strand
CCGTTGCCGTGGGTGACGATCAGCTCTCTACCCAGCGTCATAAGCGGCAGCAGGGCCCGGCCGGTCGCGGCGGCAACGGCGAACTGCTCGGCGGCCGTGCCTTTGATGTCGCGCGGGTGCGTGGCGTTACCGCCGATGGCGACGAGAAGGCCGCCCGACATGTCGTGAAACGCCCGCATGGGACCGGACGCGCCGGCCCGCCGCTCCGATTCCGTGACACTACGCCGCATCCCCGATCATAACCCATTGCGGAATCCGCGTCTTTCGCGCGACGCGGCCTCGCGGCCCGGAGCGGATCGCCGTTAAGCGATTCCGAGCGACCACGATCTGGTCTATGGCGCCGCCGTGCCGAAGAGCGGGTGCAGAATGAGGGAACCCGCCTCGATACCCAGCCGCTCGGCAGTGCCGCCATTGACTTCGAGGACCGCGCGCACCGCGCCCGCCGAGCGGATAACCGCGAGCGAGTCCGGCTGGGTCCGCGCCTTGACATTGACCACGCGGCCGTCGCCGGCGATGAAGATCATGTCCAGCGGGACCGGGGTATTCTTCATCCACATGGCGGCGGGTTGGGAGTACTCGAAGTCGAACAGCATGCCCGCATCGGGGGCCAACGCGTTCCGATGCTGAAGGCCCCGCTGGCGCTGCGTCTCCGTCACCGCCATCTCGACGGCGAAGGAGAACCGTCCCCGCTCGGTTACCACGGCCAGTTCCGAGGTTTCGAAACGAACGGCGTCCGCGGCCACGGCCGGCACCGGGGCCATCCAGGCGAGCGCCCAGAATCCCACGAGAATAGCCCTACGGGAAAACATTCGCCTTTTCGCCTTCCACCCGTTCGATTGATGGTCGGCCCCGGCGCGGCGGCGCCCTGGACCGAAGTTGCCAAATGGCAAGCCCGCGCCTAATGTGCCACGAACCACCCGGGGGAGCCGAATCGCGGCTGAGAGGTCTCCTTTGCCCAAAGGGGACGACCCCTAGAACCTGATCCGGCTAGTACCGGCGTAGGGATGCGTGAGATCATGGATGTCGCCGGCGGGGCGCCATTTTCCGTTCAAGTCCGTTCAGCACGCGTCGCCTTCGGCGGGGCGCCGCTTTTCGACCGTCTCGACTTCTCGCTCGCCGGCGGGTGGTGGACCTGCGTCCTTGGCCCGAGCGGCGTCGGCAAGACGACGCTGCTTCGCCTGATCCTGGGCCTGGAAGAACCCACGGGCGAAGGCGCTCTGATCGCGTGCAGCGATGGCGCGCCGCTCTCAGGTAGGGTCGCCTACATGGCCCAGCAAGACCTGCTGCTGCCATGGCTCAACGTGCTGGAAAACGTGCGCCTCGGGAGCCGCCTCAGGGGTGAGGCCCGCGCGCGCGAAGGCTCCGACGAACGGGCGCGGGCGCTTCTCGAAAGTGTCGGTCTCGCACAGAACGCCGACCATTACCCGGTATCGCTCTCGGGCGGCATGCGCCAGCGGGTCGCGCTCGCGCGCACGCTCATGGAAGACCGACCGGTGGTCCTGATGGACGAGCCGTTCTCGGGCCTCGACGCGATCACGCGAGTGAAGTTGCAAGACTTGGCGGCCGTGCTTCTCCGCGAGCGCACCGTGCTTCTGGTCACCCACGACCCGCTCGAGGCGCTGCGCCTTGGGCACCGGGTCCACGTCATGTCGGGAATTCCTGCGCGAATCGACGATGCCCTCGAGCCCGAAGGCGCGATCCCGCGGTCTTTGAACGATTCCGCGCTGCTCGGGCTCCAAGGCGAGCTTCTGTCGCGCCTGACCGAGGCGGCAACGTGAGCGCGCTGCGACCGGCCCTGATCCTGGCCGGCCTGATCGCGCTCTGGCAAGCGGTCGTGTGGGCGACGGGCGCTCCGCCATACATCCTGCCGGGACCGGCCGCGGCTGCGCGCGCATGGATCGCCAACGGCGAATTGATCGCCCGGCACGGTGCGCTCACGCTGGCCGAAATCCTGTTGGGATTGGTCGTCGGCGTCACGTTCGGTGGCGCCAGCGCCGTCGTCATCGCCTATTTTCGTCCCGTCCGGCGCTGGCTTCTGCCGGTGTTGGTGATCAGCCAGGCGATTCCGGTTTTCGCGCTGGCTCCCGTCCTCGTGTTGTGGATCGGTTATGGCATGGCGTCCAAGGTGGTGATGGCCAGCCTGATCATCTTCTTTCCCGTTGCCGCCTCTTTTTACGACGGGCTGCGGCGAACCGAACCGGGTTGGCTGGATCTTGCCGAGACCATGAACGCAAGCCGGTGGAGCACGCTCCGACAAGTGCGTATCCCCGCGGCCCTGCCGTCGCTCGCCTCGGGCTTGCGGGTCGCCGTGGCGGTAGCGCCGATCGGCGCCGTCGTCGGGGAATGGGTGGGCTCCAGTGCCGGTCTCGGCCACCTCATGCTGCACGCCAACGCGCGGCTTCAGGTCGATCTCATGTTCGCGGCGCTCGCCACGCTCGCGCTGATCGCACTGACACTCTACTTCGCCGTCGACCAGGCCTTGCGCCGCGCCCTTCCCTGGATTCCCGAAACTTCCTTCGAACCCGAGCGAGGACGATCATGAGCCGTACTGCAATCATTTTCTTAATAGTTCTGTTTATAGCATTGATTTTTAACGTGAAACAAAGTTCGGCCACGGATGAACTCACGGTGATTCTCGATTGGTTCGTCAATCCGGATCACGCACCCTTGATCGTCGCCAACGAGGCGGACTTTTTTTCCGACGTGGGGCTCGAGGTGGAGTTTGTGGCGCCGTCCAATCCCGACGATCCGCCGAAACTGGTCGCCGCCGGCAAGGCTGACCTC
>JASMAE010000350.1 GCA_030754475.1 Rhodospirillales bacterium | reverse complement strand
CCATTCTGGGCGAGCTGCAACGACTCGTCGACAGAACGCAGGGCCTTGCGAAATCGGGCAAGAAGGACTGATCACAACCGGCTCGAGACACGCTTGCAAGACCATCTAGGGAGCGATCCCATGACCAAGGACGAACGCCTGCCCGTCGCCGTCGGTCACGTGTCGCTGACTGCGTAGTTCACGGAGATTGGGATGCGCTCGTTGCACGAAGGCGACACCATATCACCGACCCCGACGGCCATGAGATCACGGTAACGTCGTCGCACGCAGGTGGACGACCGGTCTAGCCGTCCGCGACAGGGGACGCCGCGGATTTCAGACCCCTGACGCGTGCGTTCGCCGCCCAGATCGGCGGCGTCGAGATTGACGAGGCGTTGACTGAGGCGAGCTTCGTCGCCTTCAGCCGCCGGTTCGGCGAGCTCGAGGTGCCGCCTGCCGACGAATCCTTCGCCCGACGAACGCCGCCTCATGCTGCGCACCCAGGCGGCGACACGCCCGGCCGTCGCTTTCGAGGACGGCCAGGAGACGGCTGGATAGGCGCGGTCCGATCCCGTAAACTCGCGCCCGCTCACGGTGCGAACGGGGAGAGAGGACCATGCACAGCGACCAGACACGGGCGCAACGGCGCCTCATCGAAGAAATCGAAATGGCCATCCGCGCCGCCAATCGCGAGATCCTGGGCCAGAAACTCCCGAATCTCAACAAGGAGGGCTTCTACCGCTTGGCCGTCTCGGTCGCGAAACTACGGGCCGAATACCTCGAGGCCGTGCTCACCATGAACTGGGAGGACGAAACGGCGGACTTCAGTTCGCTTCGCTCGAAGCGCGAGAAGTACGAAGAGGCCACGGCCGCTTTCGAGGCCCTTGAGCGCACCATCGAGCGCGGTTACGTCGACATTCACTCAGCGACGTCCGAATCCTGACGGCGCCGGCGCGGGCCTGCTTACGTCCGGGCGATCGCCGCGCTTTTCTCGAAACTCACCGACTCGAAGTCGAGGCCGCGGCGCCGCGCATAGCGGTACGCCGAAAGCAGCTCGTCCGACGTTGGCCGGCGCGCAAGCTCTTCGAATCGCGAGTTGTAGATGTGGCCGCACGGATCGCAGGTCACGTCCCGGCACCACGCAAGCGCGTCCGCCATGCGGCGGTCCGCCCACACCCAAAGGTCACCCAACGCGGCGATCGCGAACCCCCGTTCTTGCGATTCGATCTTGCGATGGATGCGATTCCACGAGACACCCCGGAGCGTCGTCCGGGGACGCGGGCGCCGGGAAGTATCTCAGTTCGAAACTTGACGTGCCGAAAGCACGAAGCGGACATGACAACTTGTGCTTCGCTATCGGAAGGCGGCCGGAAAATCGTCCCTTCCGCCAAGGCACCACGAATGTAAACTATCTGGCGGCACCAATCCGGCGGCCACTCAAATATACGCCGTTTGATATTTCTGCATTTCCGCCAGCAGCGAGAAACATGAGCGAGTCCGATATCCCCTACCGCGGCATTACGGAGTTGGGGCGAGCCTACCGGACGGGCGAGACCGGTCCCGTGGCCGTGACCACGCTTCTGCTCGATCGGATCGATAAGCTGAACCCCCACTTGCACGCCTTCATCGGGATCACCCGGGAGCGGGCCTTGGCCGGAGCCAAGGCGGCCGAAGCTCAGTTGAAGGGGGGGCTCGATCTAGGGCCGCTGCATGGCATTCCGTACGTCGCAAAGGACCTCTTCAACGTCCGTGGCCAACCCACGACGGCCGGCACCCGCTTGCTCGAAGACAACATAGCCACGGGCGATTGCACGGCTGTGACCCGACTGGACGCTGCGGGCATGGTGCTGCTGGGCAAAACCCACATCGTGCAATTCGCCCTGGGTATCATCGGCGTCAACCACGATCAGGGCACACCCCATAACCCGTGGCATGAAACCCCGCACATTCCCGGCGGCTCCAGCAGTGGTTCCGCCGTGGCTGTCTCGAGCGGGCTAGCGCCCGTCGCCCTAGGTTCCGACACCGGAGGATCGGTGCGCGCGCCTGCGGCGCTCTGCGGGGTGGTGGGCCTGAAGACAACGATCGGCCGCATCAGCCGCCACGGCATTTATCCCCTCAGTTGGAGCCTCGATTCGCCGGGAACCCTGGCCCGTACGGTCGAAGACGCGGCCCTGGTCTATCACGCGCTTCGGGGCCCGGACCCTGGCGACCGCGCCACGCTGGGCGTTGCCCTCGATGACGTGTTGCGGGGGCTGAACGGCGGCGTAAGGGGGCTGCGCATTGCATTTGGCGGGGCGCCGTTTTTCGACGATCTGGACGCGGATGTGGAAGCGGCGGTGCGCGAGGCCGGCAAGGTTTTCGAAGCCGCAGGCGCCCAGCTCGGCACTGTAGACATTCCGGAAGTCGCACAGATATTCGGTGACTCCGATTTCCGCTCGGTGGTCCTGGGCGAAGCCGTGGCGATCAACCGGGAGCTGCTGGAAAACCACCCCGACCAACTGGATCCGGTGGTGCGTGATCTGCTGGAACGCGGTCAAGGCATGTCCGCGGCCATGCACGCGGCCGGGCTGCACAAGCTGGCGGCCCTGCAGGCCGGCATCGCAGACACGTTGCGCGATGTAGACGCCGTGATCGTCCCCACCACCAAACAACCGGCCCGCCCCATCGAAGTCGTGGACGCCAGCCTCGACAGTTATCGCGCGTTCTACCCCGCATACATGGGCAACACCATGCCGGGTAACTATCTCGACCTGCCTGGAGTCTCGCTTCCGTGTGGGTTTTCCTCTGAGGGACTTCCCATCGGATTGCAGGTCATGGCCAAGCCCTTCCAAGAGCATATGGCCCTGCGCGTGGCCCAGGCCTACGAGCGGGAAACCGATTGGCACACGCAGCGCCCCGCGCTGAACTGGGCCGATTGAAGCTCCTGAGCTGCCCCTCCTGACCGGACCAATTCGCCCAAAATTTGGACTGAGACACTACCCGGCGCCGGCCTTCGGCCCTTTCGCGCGCCCACGCGTGCGGCTAAGGTGGCGGTCCCTCGGACCGGTCCGGCGAAAGGGGTTTGAACGCGATGAAGCTCGGGTTCTTCACCATGCCGTTGCACCCGGCCAAGCGCGATTACGCCGAAACGCTGAAGGAGGACCGCGAGGCGATCGTGCTCGCCGACGCGCTCGGCTACGCGGAAGCTTTTATCGGCGAGCACGTCAGCGATCGCGCCGAGACGATCACGTCGTGCTTGATGTTCATCGCTAGCCTCGCCCACGAAACCAAACGAATCACGCTCGGTAGCGGCACCGTGAATCTCCCCAACAACCACCCGGCGCGCGGCGCCGAGATGTTCAAGCACGACCTCGCGCTCGCCGATTCCTCCGTCACCCTCGATTACGTGCTCGATTCGCTGGTCATCAGCGGCACGGTCCCGAGCGTGGTCGACCAGATCCTCGCCTTCCGCGAAAGTGTCGGCGATTTCGGGACGCTGCTGTACGCCGGGCACGATTGGGCGGACAAGGCGCTCGCGCGACGGTCGATGGAGCTGATGGCGAACGACGTGATGCCGGCC
>JASMAE010000349.1 GCA_030754475.1 Rhodospirillales bacterium | reverse complement strand
GTTTCCGGCATGGGCGAGCGCGCAGGCTACCCGATCGGCTTTTTGACCTTCCTGAAGATCGGCGTGCCGATGATGTTCTTGAGCGTTGCCATCGCGCACCTGTACGTGTGGGTGCGCTACATTCTGTAGCAAGCGCGGCGCGATGCCCGGGCGAGTCCGGCTTGATCCTCAACAACTGATTCAAGAACTGATTCGATTTTCAAGCCTGCGCCCGGTCCGTCGAAATGTCCGATTCAGGTCATCGGCGGCGGTCCATGGCAGGGCCCGGGGGCTTGGGATCAGTTAAAGACTCGGCGCTCGCACGGGGCTAGGATCGCGTCCCTGCGAGGGCCGTAAGCGCGCTCGCGCCGGCGCGAAGAGGGACGTGCGGTCGTGACGTCGAAAAAACTGGGTCTTATCGTCAACCCGATCGCCGGCATGGGCGGCAAGGTCGGCCTCAAGGGGACCGACGGCCGCGACATCCTCGAGAAAGCGCGCGCGCTGGGCGCCGAGCCGGTCTCGCCGGCGCGCGCCGTCAAGGCGCTGCGCAGGATCGCCGCCGCGGCGCCGGAGATCGAGATCGTCGCGTACGCCGGCGAGATGGGTGCCGATGAGTGCCGGGAATGCGGGCTGCGGCCCCTCGTCGTTGGTGAGTCGAAGGCAGGCGGGACCGACGCGGCCGATACCCGCAAGGCCGCCAAGGACATGCTGCGCGCCAACGTCGATCTGGTGCTGTTCGCGGGCGGCGACGGAACCGCGCGCGACGTCTACGGCGTGGTCGGCGACGGCATCCCGATCCTCGGCATTCCGACAGGGGTCAAGATCCACTCGGCCGTCTTCGCCACGAGTCCTGAGAACGCGGGCAATCTGGCGGCAGAATACTTGGGCGACGATTCCGCGCAGGTCCGCGTCCGCGCGGCCGAGGTCATGGACATCGACGAACAAGCGTTTCGCGAGAACCGCCTTTCGGCGCGCCTTTACGGCTACGCCCGCGCGCCCTATCTGCACGCCATGATCCAGAGCGCCAAGGCCGGCGCCGCCGTGAGCGAGGACGCCTCGCTCGCGGCGCTGGGCCACCAGTTCACGCACGCGATGGAGGACGACGTCCTCTACGTCATCGGCCCCGGAACCACCACCCGGCACATCACCGACGCGCTTGGGATCGGGGGAACGCTGCTGGGCGTGGATGCGGTCCGCAACCGCAAACTGATCGGCGCCGATCTGAACGAATCGCAGCTGCTCGCGCTCGTCGAGGGCGTCCCGGCCAAGATCGTGGTCACCGTCATCGGCGGCCAGGGCTACGTGTTCGGGCGCGGCAACCAGCAGATCAGCGCCCGGGTCATCCGCAAGGTCGGCAAGGAGAACATCGTCATCGTCACCACCATCAACAAGATCTTCGCGCTCCAAGGAAAGCCGTTGCTGGTGGACACCGGCGACGATGACACCGACAGCTTGCTTGCGGGCTACGTTCGGGTGCTGACGGGTCCCGACGAGAGCACCATGCTCAGGATCGCGTCATAGGCGCGTAACCGGGCGCGCCACGGGTTTCCGAATTTCGGCTTGTCGCCCCCGTCCAGATCGCGCAAACTCTCAGGCGTCGTGCACGCCCGCGGTTGCCGGTCGTGGACCGGGGAGGAACACCGGGGACGATTAAGGATAAGCGCCCGCCGCCCGTCCGAGGCCGTTGGGGCCGCCGGTGGCGGAAAACGCATGTCGTTGAGGTGACAAGATGAAAAACTATCCGTCGAGCGCTCACCCCTATATGGCGAACTCGCCGGTCTCGGTGCAAGACGAGATGCTCAAGGCGATCGGCGCCGAAAACATCGAAGAGCTGTTCGAGCAGATTCCCGCCGATCACCGGCTCAAACGCCCCCTCGATCTGCCGCCGCAGCTTTTGAGCGAGGCCGAGCTGAAGCGGCACATGATGGAGACCCTGTCGCGGAACCGGACCTGCGAGGAGAACTTGAGCTTCCTCGGCGGCGGCTGCTGGCAGCATTACGTGCCCGCGGTCGTCGAAGAGATCGCGCACCGCAGCGAGTTCCTGACCCCGGTCTGGGGTTCGCCGGAGTCCGACCACGGCCGCAACCAAGCCTGGTTCGAGTACTGCAGCCAGTTGGGCGAGCTCATCAAGATGGAGACGGTCGGTTTGCCGGTCTACAGCTGGGGGGTCGCGGCCGGTCACGCGCTTCGCATGGCGTCGCGCATCACCGGGCGCCATGAGGTCCTGGTCCCCGGGACCACCGGCCCCGAGCGGCTTTCCGTGATCCGGAACTTCTGCGAGCCGCCCGAGATGGAGGGCCACATCGCGGTGACGGTGGTCGATTACGACGCCGAGACAGGGCTCATGGACTTGAGCGACCTTGAGAGAAAGATCTCGGCGAAGACGGCTGCCGTGTACTTCGAGAACCCGTCCTATCTCGGCTTCATCGAGAGCCAGGGTGCTGGGATCGCCGAGATCGCGCGCGCCCACGGCGCCGAGACCGTGGTCGGCGTGGACGCCATCTCGCTCGGGGTCCTGGCGGCGCCCGCCGATTACGGCGCCGACATCGTCGTCGGAACCACCCAGCCCTTCGGCGTCCACATGAACTGCGGCGGCGGCACCTGCGGCTTCGTCGCCTCGCGCGACGAAGTCAAGTACGTGTCCGAGTACCCGACGCTGATGATCAGCATCGCCGACACCGCCGCGGCCGGCGAGTACGGCTTTGGGCTAAGCAGCGCGCACCAATCGTCTTACGGCCTGCGCGACAAGGGCAAGGACTGGACCGGCACCTCGGTCTATCTTTGGGGCATCGCGGGCGCCGTCTACATGGCGCTGCTGGGACCACAGGGATTCCGCGAGATCGGCGAGCTGATCATCAAGCGCGCCAACTACGCGGCCCGCAAACTGGCCGAGATCGACGGCGTCCAGGTGCGCTTGGAAGCACCCTTCTTCAAGGAGTTCGTGGTCAACTTCGATCGCGCCGGCAAAACGGTGGCCGACGTCAACGCCGGGCTTAAAGCACGCGGCATCTTCGGCGGACACGATCTGTCGGGCGAATTCCCCGCGCTCGGCCAAAGCGCGTTCTACTGTGTGACCGAAATCCACAGCCAAGGCGACGTCGATCGGCTCGACGGCGCACTTCGGGAGGTTCTCAGCCAATGACCAGCAACACCAAACTGCGCGAGTTTCACGCCGCCCGCTGGGGTGAGCCGGTTCTCATGGAGATGAGCCGGGCCGGGCGCCGCGGCACCATCTTCCCCGAGGCCGAGCCCGGTGTCAGTGCCGCGGTCGGCGACGCCGACGGCCTCATCCCGGCCGAGATGCGGCGCAAGGAAGCCCCGGCGCTGCCTGAGATGAGCGAGCCCGACGTGCTCCGCCACTACGTGCACCTGTCGCAGGAAACCATGGGGATGGTCGGGATCAGCCTCTTCGGGACCTGCACCATGAAGTACAACCCGCGGGTCAACGAGATCATCACCTCGCTGCCGCAGGTCGCCGAGGTCCATCCGCGTCAGGACGAGGACGCCCTGCAGGGCGTGCTTGAGATCATCTACGGCATGGACAAGATCCTGCGCGAGGTCTCGGGCATGGACCAGTTCGTCTTTCAGGCCGGCGGCGGCGCCGACGCGTCCTACACCCACGCCTGCGTCACCCGCGCCTACCACGCGTCCAGGGGCGAGCTTGAAAAGCGCAACGAGATCATCACCACGATCCAGACCCATCCTTGCAACCCGGCGACCGCCGCGACCGCCGGGTTCAAGGTGATCAACCTGATGCTGGACGAGAAAGGCTATCCGTCGCTCGATGCGCTGAAGGCGGCGGTCTCCGACCGGACGGCGGCGCTGATGGTGGTCAATCCCGACGACATGGGCATCTACAACCCCGAGATCAAGGAGTGGATCAAGATCGTCCACGACGCGGGCGGGCTCTGCTTCTACGACCACGCCAACTTCAACGGGGTCATGGGTAAGATCCGCGCCCGCGAGCTCGGGTTCGATGCCTGCATGTACATGCTGCACAAGACCTTCGGCGCGCCGAAGGGCGGCGGCGGACCAGCCGTCGGGGCCTACGGGTGCTCAGAAGAACTCGCGAAGTTCGTGCCCGCCCCGGTGGTCACCTTCGACGGCGAGAAGTACCACCTGGACTTCGACCGCCCCGATAGCGTCGGCAAGGTACGCGAGTTCTGGGGCAACGTGCCCCAGGTGGTGAAGGCGTATTCGTGGTCGCGCTGCATGGGCGCCGAAGGCATCGACGAGGGTTCGAGTCTCTCGGTGCTCGCCAACAACTACATGGAAAAGCGCATC
>JASMAE010000348.1 GCA_030754475.1 Rhodospirillales bacterium | reverse complement strand
TCGGCGAAAACCTGATCGATGGTGTTGATCTCGCCCGACGGAACGCCCTCGCGGGTGAAGTGATCGATCCATTCGCGGCTGGGTTTTCGCTTGATCGGCTCGGCGATCTCGGCGTTCAGCGCGTCGCGGTTCCGGGACCGGTCGGGGGCTGTGCGGTATTCGGGCCGTTCGATCAATTGGGGCGCGTCGATTGCATGCGCGAACCGCTCCCAGATGGCCTGGCCCGCGCAAGCGACGTTGATGTGGCCGTCTGCGGTCTCGAACACGCCCGTCGGGATCATGGTGGGGTGGTTGTTGCCGGCCTGTTGGGGCACCTCGCCCCCGACCAGCCAGCGCGCGGCCTGGAAATCGAGCATGAAGATCTGCGCCTGCAACAAGGACGTCTGCACCCATTGGCCGCGCCCCGAGGTTTCGCGTTCCAAGAGCGCGATCAGGATGGCCTGGGCGCAGAAATGCCCGGCCGTCAAGTCGGCGACGGGGATGCCGACGCGGACCGGCCCTTGGCCGGGAAGACCCGTCACCGACATGAGCCCGCCCATGCCCTGGGCGATCTGGTCGAAACCGGGACGGTCCCGGTACGGGCCGTCCTGGCCGAAGCCGGAGATGCTGGCGAGGATAATTCGCGGGTTGATGGCGGCGAGCGAATCGTAATCCACGCCGAGGCGGATTTTGACATCGGGTCGGTAGTTCTCGACCACCACGTCCGCGTCCACCACCAGGCGCTTGAGGATCGCGAGCCCGTCCGGCTCCTTCAAGTTGAGCGTCAAGCTGCGCTTGTCGCGCTGCAGGTTCTTGAAGTCTGGCGTGTCGCGGGCCGCGCCGAGCGCGCCGTCGGCCTCGAGTGCGGCGGGCATCTCGACCTTGATCACGTCGGCGCCCCAGTCGGCGAGCTGGCGGACCGCGGTCGGGCCTGCGCGCACCCGGCTCAGATCGAGAATGGTGAACCGCGACAACGCCTGCGAGGCGGGTTGGTGGACCATGGCGTTCTCCCGAAGTGCGTTGCGTCGGCCTGGGCCGCGCGGAGGCCGCTCACCACATTCAAACCACAGAGACGGCGGCAATCGAGCGCGTGACTCCGCTCGATTTCATTTGAGTATATCAGATCCCACCCCGGAGAAGCGCGATCGCCGCCGCGCCCAGCACCACTACGGTGAGCCACAGCCATAGGACCGCGCGGCCGAACTTCCGCGCCAACCAAAGAACCAGCAGGACCGCGAGGACGGTACCAACGCCTGTGATGAGCGGGGTGTCGGGGCTTCCGTCCACGGGCGTTTCCTTGAACCTGCGCTCAACACTCGGGCGCGCGCCAGCGCACCAAGGTCGTGATCACGCCGCGAAGGGTCCGAACTTCCTGTTCGCTAAGCCCTGCGCGCTGGAAGAGGTTGCGAAGATTGCGGACCATGATGGGGCGCTTCCCCTCGATGCCCAAGAACCCGCTTGCGTCCAGCACGTGCTCGAGATGTTCGAACAGCCCTAAAAGCTCAGCCTTGTTCGCGAGCCGCGTGCGCGGAAGCGTCACGGTTTCTTCGGGCCCCGTGGCGCCCGCCGCGAACCACTCGTAAGCGACCACCAGAACGGCCTGGGCCAGGTTGAGCGAATGGAAGGTGGGGTTTGCCGGCACCTGGACGATCGCGTCGGCGAGCGCCACTTCGTCGTTGGCGAGACCGCTGGCCTCGGGTCCGAACAGGATACCGCCGCGCACGCTTGCGCGCGCGCATTCGCGCAGCTTGCGGCCCGCCCTGCGCGGGGTGATGACCCGTTTGGTCATGCCGCGTACGCGCGCCGTCGCAGCGAGCACATAACCCAGGTCCGCGACCGCTTCAGCCGTGCTCTCGAAGCGGCGCGCACTGTCTACGATCCGTTCGGCGCCGGCGGCGGCCGCTTCCGCGGCCGCGTTCGGCCAGGCGTCGCGCGGACGTACCAGGCGCATCTCGTCGAGGCCGAAATTCAGCATGGCGCGCGCCGTCATGCCAATGTTCTCGCCGAGCTGGGGAGCGACGAGGATCACCACGGGCGGGTCCCGGCCCGCCTGCTGTGCGGCCTCGCCTTTCGAACGGGCCTTAGCCATGACGTTAAAGCACTACTCTGTGATCGCCTCGGCGCCGTCGCGTTGAAGCTTGTAAACGATGCTGTCGTTGAGGGCGTTGAACGAGGCGTCGATGATGTTGGTGGAAACCCCCACCGTCGACCACCGCTCGCCGTCGCCGTCGGCGGATTCGATCATCACGCGGGTGACCGCGCGGGTGCCGTCGTTGGGGGTGAGGATGCGGACCTTGAAGTCGACCAAGCGCAGGTCCTCGAGCTGGGGGTAGACCGGGATGAGCACCTTGCGCAGGCCTTGGTCCAAGGCGTTCACCGGTCCGTTACCCTCGGCGACCGCCATGTGGGGGTTGCCGCCCACCTCGAGTTTGACCGTCGCCTCCGAGAGCGTGACCAGCTCGCCGCGCGCGTTCCAGCGCCGCTCGTCGATCACACGAAAGCCCTTGAGGTCGAAGTATTCGGGAATGCCGTCAAGCACGCGGCGGGCGAGAAGCTCGAAGCTCGCCTCGGCGCCGTCGTACGCGTAGCCGTCGAACTCACGCTCCTTCACGGCCTCGACCAGCTTGGCGATCTTGGGGTCGTTGGCGTCCACGTCGATCCCGATCTCGCGGAACCGCGCCAGGATGTTGGAGCGGCCCGACTGGTCCGAGACCACGACGTGGCGGTGGTTGCCGATCAGCTCGGGCGCGATGTGCTCGTAACAGCGGGGATCCTTTTCCACCGCCGAGACGTGCAGGCCGCCCTTGTGCGCGAACGCGGACTCGCCAACGTAAGGGGCATGCCGGTCCGGCGCCCGGTTGAGACGCTCGTCGACCAGGTGCGAGACGTGGGTGAGCCGGGTCAAGTCCTTCACCGAGACGCCCGTCTCGTATCCCATCTTGAGAACCAGCGTCGGGACGACGGAGATCAGGTTGGCGTTGCCGCAACGCTCGCCGAGACCGTTCAGCGTGCCTTGAACCTGGCGCGCGCCGGCGCGCACCGCGACCAGGCTGTTGGCGACGGCGTTGCCGGTGTCGTTGTGGAAATGAACGCCCAGCTTCTCGGACGGGAGGTGGCTGTTGACGGCGCCGACGATGTCCGCGACCTCGTGCGGCAGGGTGCCTCCATTGGTGTCGCAGAGCACCACCCAGCGGGCACCCGCTTGAAGCGCGCCGTCAACGCAAGCAAGGGCGTATTTGGGATCGGATTTGTAGCCGTCGAAGAAGTGCTCGGCGTCGAACATCACCTCGTCGACCCGCGTGCATGCGTGGCCCACGCTGTCGCGAATCATGGCGAGGTTTTCATCGAGCGCGATGCCGAGCGCCGTCTCGACGTTGAAGTCCCAGGTCTTGCCGACCATGCAGAGCACGCGCGCGCCGCTCGCGAACAACGTGTTCAAGCCGGGATCGTTCTCGGCGCTGCGCCCCGCCCGACGGGTCATGCCGAATGCCGTCAGCCGCGCGCGTCTCAGTGTCGGCGGGGTGGCGAAGAACGCGTCATCGGTTGGATTGGCGCCCGGCCAGCCGCCTTCGATGTAGTCGACCCCAAGGCCGTCGAGCGCCTCGGCGATCGCCACCTTGTCGAGGGTGCCGAAGTCGACGCCCTGGGTCTGGGCGCCGTCGCGCAACGTCGTATCGTAGATATAGATGCGCTTGTCGCTCATCTCACGAAGCCCAATCTTGGCGCCCACGGTCGGGTTGAAGGCGGCGCGAACCGGCGAGGATGCCCAATTCCGCACCCTGAATCAAGGACTTGGGCGGTGATGCGCCGGGTACGGATGCGAGCTTGCTTCCTCGCCCTTGGAGACGCCGCCTACGGTCGGTTTACGGAGCGAGGCCCGATCCACCGTTGCCCTGGCGCGGAGGAGGCCGCGCGAACGGACCGCATTCAACCCGTGGCGCGATTCGCGATCAGGCGACGACGTCCGTGCTCTCGCGCCTCAAATCGACGAAGGCCCGGATGCGGACGAACTGGCCCGAGCGTTTGTCGCGCGTGCCCTTGGCGCCGATCACCGCCGTCGGCACCTCCGTGAGAATGCCGTTGAGGAGTCCGAGAACCCCGACCCTGCAGCCACCCTCGTACTCGCCGATGCGGATGCTCGGATGTCGCGCAAGCCGGTCGTTGCAGGGAACGCGCGCGTTCACGAGCGCGGTGATCGCATCCGCGTCGCGTGTCAGCGCATCGTTGAGGACCTCGAGGGCCCTTGCGACCGGGTCGGCCATGAACGACTCCGTGGTTCGGCGTCGCCATAGGTAGACCCCGCCCCGGCGTATCGCAAGGCGCAAAGCGCGCGAGATGGCGCTTCGATTCGAACCCGATCCGGGGCATCATGGGCGTCCGCACTTTCGGGGACGTTCGCTCATGGTCGGTATCACCGTTCCCGCCCTCGTGCTGGCCGCGGCGCTGACGATCGCAAGCCGCGCCGGGGCCGAGGTTCGGATCGAATCCTTCTCCGTGCCGCCGGGAAGCCATCCCCACGACGTGGCCCCGGCCGCCGACGGGGGCGTGTGGTACACGGCCCAGCACCGCGGCGCGCTGGGCTGGCTGGATCCGAATACGGCGGAGACGGTGGAGATCCCGCTTGGGCCGGGCTCGCGCCCGCACGGCGTGATCGTGGACGCGGAAGGCACGGCCTGGGTCACCGACGGCGGGCTCAACGCCATCGTCGCCGTGGACCCCGAGAGTCGCGCCGTCAAGACCTATCCACTGCCCGAAGACACGGGCTACGCGAATTTGAACACCGCCACCTTCGATGGACAGGGCGTCCTGTGGTTCACCGGCCAGAGCGGGATTTACGGCAGCCTCGATCCCGCCACGGGCGCGATGCGCATCTTCGCCGCGCCGCGCGGGCGCGGCCCCTACGGCATCGCCACCACGCCCGGGGGCGACGTCTACTACGCCTCGCTCGCAGGCAACCACATCGCGCGCATCGACTCAGGATCCGGCGAAGCGCAGGTGATCGAGCCGCCGACGCCCGGCCAGGGCGCGCGCCGCGTGTGGGCGGACTCGCGGAACCGGGTCTGGGTCTCGGAATGGAACGCAGGCCAGCTCAGCCGCTTCGATCCCGCAAACGGGGCCTGGTCGACGTGGGCGCTTCCCGGCTCCCGGCCCCGGGCCTATGCGGTCTACGTGGGCGAGGCCGACAAGGTCTGGGTCACGGACTTCGGCGCCAACGCAACGCTCAGGTTCGATCCCGCAACCGAGACGTTCGAGGCGTTCGCAAGCTCCCGCGCCGGCGCGGCCGTACGCCAGCTTCTGGGACGACGTGGCGAAGTCTGGGCGCCCGAATCGGGCACCGACACCCTCGTCGTTTATCGCTACGAATAGGTTCGAGTCTCAAGCCCGCTTCCAGGTGGTGACGCCGGCGGCATCCTCGAGCACGACGCCGCGTGCCGCGAGATCGTCGCGGATGCGATCTGCGGTGGTGAAATCCTTGGCCGCGCGGGCCTCGGCGCGCTTCGCGATCAGGGCCTCGATCTCGCCAGAATCCGCCTCGACGCCGACCTTGAACCACGCGTCGGCGTCCGTCTGAAGGATGCCCAAAAGACCGCCCGCCGCGAGCAACCACGCTTTCCCCTGCGCGATCTCCTCATCGCGCTTGCGCGTTCGCCCAGGGATTGCGATCGCGATGTTCAATTCCTGAAGGCGCTTGTGCATCTCGGCGAGCGCGAGCGGGGTGTTGAGGTCGTCGGCAAGCGCTTCCATGAACGGGTCGTCGTCGGGTAAGCCTTCATATTCTGACGCGTCCACGTCGCCCACTTTGCGGAGCGCGGTGTAGAAACGGTCCAGCGTATCGCGGGCCTGGCGAAGGGCGTCTGCCGACCAGTTCAAGGGCTGGCGGTAGTGCGTCGCGAGAAGCGCCAAGCGCAGCACCTCGCCTGCATAATCGGCGAGGAGCGCATGCACGGTGAGGATGTTGCCGAGGCTCTTCGACATCTTCTCGCCCTCGGTGACGACGTAGCCGTTATGCATCCAAAGCTTCGCGAAGGTGCCGGCGCCGTTGGCGCAGATGCTCTGGGCGATCTCGTTCTCGTGGTGGGGGAAGATCAGATCCTGGCCGCCGCCGTGGATGTCGAAGGTAGCGCCCAGGTACTCGGTGCTCATAGCCGAGCATTCGATGTGCCAGCCCGGCCGCCCGCGTCCCCAGGGGCTGTCCCAGCCGGGGATCTCGGGATCAGAGGGCTTCCACAGCACGAAGTCGGCCGGATCCTTCTTGAAGGGCGCGACCTCGATGCGGGCGCCGGCGATCATTTCTGCGCGGTTGTGCCCGGAAAGCGCCCCGTAGGCCGGCGCCGATGGCACGTGGAACAACACGTGCCCCTCGGCCTCGTAGGCGTGCCCCTTTTCGAGAAGGGTTGCGATCATTTCGATCATCCGGGCGATGTGCTCGGTCGCGCGCGGCTCGATGTCGGGGGCCAGCGCACCGAGGGCGGCCATGTCCTCGTGAAACGCCTGGGTGGTGCGCCCAGTTATGGCACCGATGGGCTCGCCGCTTTCCTTGGCGGCGGCGTTGATCTTGTCGTCCACGTCGGTGATGTTGCGCACGTAGACGACGCGCGGGTAAATCCGCTTCAAAAGCCGGTAGACGACGTCGAAGACGACCACGGGCCGCGCGTTGCCGATGTGGGCGTAGTCGTAGACGGTGGGCCCACAGACGTACATGCGCACGCACGCAGCGTCCAAGGGTTCGAACCGCTCCTTGGCGCGCGCCAAAGTGTTGTGAAACCGCAAATCCACCATCACGGGAACCTGGCTCCGCCGCCGTGCCCGGCCCTCACTTCGGGGCCCGGAAGCGGTTGGTGATGGGATAGCGGCGGTCTCGCCCGAAGGCGCGTAAGGTGATTTTGACTCCGGGCGGCGCCTGACGGCGTTTGTATTCGACGCGGTCGAGCATCGACCAGGCCTTGTTTACGACCTCGGGATCGTGACCGCGGGCGACCACCTCGCGGGCCGACATCTCGCCCTCGATCATGCAACGCAAGACCGCGTCTAAATCGGCATAGGGCGGTAGGCTGTCCTCGTCCTTCTGGTCGGGCTTGAGCTCGGCAGACGGCGGCTTGGTGATCACGCGATCGGGCATCACCGGCCCTTGCGGACCCAAGGCGTTCTCGGGCCGGTTCGCGTTGCGCCAGCGCGCGAGTTCGAACACGGTCGTTTTGTACACGTCCTTCAAGACCGAGAAGCCCCCGCACATGTCGCCGTAGAGGGTGGCGTAGCCCACCGACATCTCCGACTTGTTGCCGGTGGAAAGCACCATGAAGCCAAACTTGTTGCTGAGCGCCATCAAGGTCATGCCGCGGGCGCGGGCCTGGATGTTCTCTTCCGTCTCGTTCGCGGGCAATCCTCGGAAGGATTCGCCCAGCATGCCAGCAAACGCGTCCATGGCAGGCTCGATCGGGATGGTCTCGAGCCTGCAGCCCAGCAATTCGGCGACACGGGCCGCGTCTTCGGTGCTTTCGCGGGACGTATACGGTGACGGCATCATGACGAGGCGCACCCGATCGGCGCCGAGCGCGTCGACGGCGACGGCGGCCGTTAGCGCCGAATCGACCCCGCCCGAAAGCCCGACGAGGACGCCGGGAAACCCGTTCTTGTCCACGTAGTCGCCGAGGCTCAGCACCAGCGCCCGGTAGATCGCCTCGATCTCGGGATGCGAGGGCGCGATCGCACCTTGGTCGCAATTCCAGCCTGCGTTGGCGCCGCCGGCCGCGCTCCGGCGCCAATGGGTGAGAAGCACTTGCGTCTCCCACGCGCGGGCCTGGGCGCGCAGCGAATAGTCGGCGCCAAGCACGAACGAGGCGCCGTCGAAGACCAGCTCGTCCTGGCCGCCCACCAAATTGACGTAGACGAGGGGCAGTCCGCACTCGCCGATTCGGGCGGTCGCATGGCCCAGGCGCACGTCCTTCTTGTCGGACTCGAACGGCGAGCCGTTGATCACCACCAGGATTTCGGCCCCCGATTCGTCCAGACATTCGGCCACGTCCGGGACCCACATGTCCTCGCAGACCATGACACCGAGGCGCACGCCCCGAAACGCGACCGGCCCCGGCAGGGGACCGGCGGTGAAGATCCGGCGCTCGTCGAAGACGCCGTAGTTGGGAAGCTCGTGCTTGAGCGCCTCGGCGCTAATACGCCCGCCGTCGAGCAAGAGCGCCGCGTTGTAGAGCTTTCCGTCGCGCGGCCAGGGCGCACCGACGATAAGCCCGGGGCCCCCGTCGCCGGTGTCCTGGGCGAGCCGGGCAACGCTCTCTTTGACCGCTTCCTGGAACGCGGGCTTGAGGACCAGATCCTCGGGCGGATAACCCGATACCGCGAGCTCGCCCACGATCACGAGGTCGGCGGCCTGCGCGCGAGCTTCGGCACGGGCCGCGCGGATGCTCTCGACGTTGCCGTCGAGGTCGCCCACGGTGGGATTGATCTGGGCCAGTGCGAGCGCCAGGGACTCGGTCATGAGAGATCCGTGCAATCGCCAGCATCGCGCAGCAGGTACCGGCGCGGCGGCAGCCTAGGGAGAGGCCCCTTGGCTGTCAACGAAGCGCCAAGGGCGCGCCCGCGTTTGCGGCCGGCCTTGACAGAGACGAGGCGGGAATCGAGCATCGGCGCGTATCCCCTTCATTCATGTCCCGGCTCATCGGGCAGGCACAGGCGGCTTTCGTGACCGACAATCAGATCGAGGCTTCGGCGCAACCGAATGCGGTTCCGGAACGGGACGCACGCGATCGCCTCATCGTCGCGCTCAACCCACCCACGGTCGACGACGCGCATCGGCTGGTGGGCGAACTGATCGGGACGCTGATCGAGAACCGAAAACAGGTCTTCCTCGACTACAAATACTACGACATCGCCGACACCGTGGGCGATGCAACCGCGCGGGCCGCCAAGATGGGTATCTCATTTCTGACGGTCCACGGCGAGAGCGAAATCGTCTCGGCCGCGGTCGCGGCGAAGAAGGGATCGGGGCTAAAGGTGCTGTGCGTCACGGTGCTCACCAGTCTCGATTCGCGGGGCCTTCGCGAGCTCTTCGGCCGCGACGTCTCGGTCGAGGCCCTGGTCCGCCACCGGGTCTCGATGGCGCTGGCCGCGGGCTGCGATGGCGCGGTCGCGGCGCCCGCCGATGTCGCCGGCATTCGCGGCCTCGCGGGTCCCGACTTCCTGATCGTGACTCCGGGCGTCCGCTTGCAGGGCGAGAGCGCCGACGACCACAAGCGCGCGGGCACGCCGGCGGCCGCGATCGCCGCCGGCGCCGATTACCTAGTGGTGGGCCGACCCATTATCAACGCGCCGGATGTGCGCGAAGCCGCCTCCCGTTACATCGAAGAGATGCAGGCCGCCTTCGACCGGCGCCCGTAATCCCCGAGCCCACTCACGGCCCTTTCCGCTTGCGTGCCCGCCGCTCCCCGTTGCGGGCCGCCAAGTGTTATGAAAGACTGCGCGCCCGGCGGAGAACAGCTCGATATGGGGCGATGCCAGACAAGCGGCCGCAAGCCATGCGCAGCACGCGCAAGATGTGCGCGACGGTCTCGGAGACGGTCCTCGACCTCTTCGTCGACAAGCTGCTCATGACCGCCAAGCTCGACATGGGCGGAGGGCCTGACCGCCACGCCATCGCCGAGCTCGCGCGTGAGTTCAAGAAGACGGACCGGCGCAAGTACCTCAATCGGGCGCAGAGAATCGCCGAGGACTGGCTGAGCCGTATCGAGCACGAGATCTGGGACCAGAGCCGCAAGCACCCGTTCGAACGGATCCTGGTCAATAGGTTCTCGCACCTGTTTCCCCCCCGCCGAATCGCTTGCGCACGACACCGCGATCTCGAGGCGCGCGCTTCCCGGTCTGTTCCTCGCCTTCGAACGGCTGGCGGGAGCCGAGTTCATCGAGCAGTGCGAGGCCGCCGGCCGGGGGATATTCCGCAAGGTGAAGGAAGAACGCGGAGACGCGTTCCGCTGGATGAATTTCTACGACGACCAGTCCGCGAACGACCTGGTCGACGATTTGCTCGCGCAGCTCGACGCCTCGTCCTGACGACGTTCGGAACCCGCGCGTGACAGCGCCAAACGGAGTGGAAATTTAACGAGACCCTGATGGCCGAACCTTCCCAACCATCCGCACAAGCCGACTCCGCCGAGATCGCGCAGGAGGCCGGCGCGGCGACTCCGGCCACCCAAAGCCGGGCGCTCGCCGAGACCGTGGTGGCCTCGCTCGTCGAGAGGTTGCTCGCCGAGGCGCGGCGCAAGGGCGGCACCCTCTCGCTGGACGACCTGCATGCGCTCGCGCGCGAGCTTCAGGGTAAGACCGAAACCCTTCAGGCCATCTTCCAGGAGTCCTTCGAAGCCTACGTTCGCGCGCGTGAACACGGGACATGGGAGCAGTCGCGCGAGTTCCCGTTCGACCGCCTGATCGTCCGCAAGTTCGCCCATCTGTTTCCCCAGGATCAGGCCACCAAGCTCGGCGGCGGGATCATCTCACGACGCATGTTGCCGGGCTTCTTCATCGCGCTCGGCATGATGCTGGGCGAAGAGGTGGTGCAGAGCTACCAGGAACGCTGCCGCCGCATTATCGAGAGGCTCACCGACCCCGAGACGGACGAGCTCGACTGGTACTGGGCCTACGACGACGACGAGGCGAACGCCGTCGTGCTGGAGGCGCTCGCCGCCATGGCGTTCTACTTCGACTCGCTCGAGAAGCGCGTGGGGTGGTTCGTCGAGCTGGTCAACGACCACTTGGCGCCGGCCGATCTCAAACGCGAGGGCGACGACGCCGCCACGTGGATGTTCACCCACCACGACTTCATGCGCTTCCTCAAGGCCTTGTTTCGGGACTTGCGCGAAGCCATGGAGACCGAGATCGGGCGCTTGAGGATCACCCGAATGCACGGCGCCGAGGCCTGCGCGAAACTTGCCGACATCATGGCCCGGATCGAGGCCGCGATTGAGCGCGAAGACGCGTGAGGCGGGAACGCGGGTGAACGAACCGCGGTGATCCCGGCCCCTCCCCCCTTCGATGTCACTTGGTCTTGAGCAGGAACTCGCGGCCGGCCTTGACGCTTGGAATGCCGTCATAGGCGACGATGTCGGCGGTGGCGTAGGTCTCGGCCCAGGTGTCGGGCAGGTAGGACCCGGTGCCGACGACGTCGATGGGCGCGCCCACGTCCGACATGACCTTGCACTTTTCCACGTTGAATCCGGACGAGGCCACGATCTCGACCTTTTCGAACCCGGCCTGGTCGAGGCGATCGCGCATGTGGAAGATAGCGGCCGCGGACACCCCGGTGCCGGTGAGATACCGGAGCTCGGTCTCGTTGCGGTAGCGGCGCACCGCGAGCGGCACGTGACGCTCGAGCACCGCGTAGGATTCCGCCGGATCCAACCCTTCGACGAAGCGCCCGCCGTGGGTGTCCACGCGTACGCCGAGCCGACCTTCGGCCGCCATCTCCGGAAATCGCCGGCAGACGTCGATCGCGTCGGTCACTTCACGGCCGAAATAGTCCACCAGCACGATCATGCCCTGGTCGGGGAAGGTCTCGGCGTACATCTCGGCGGCGCGAACGGTCGAACCGGCGTAGCCTACCAATGCATGCGGCATGGTCCCCAGGCCGGCCTCGCGTCCGAAGTAGTGCGCGGTCGCGTCGTTGGCGTTGCCGATAAAGCCCTTGGCGCCGGCTTGCGCCTTGGCGGATTGTGAGCCGACGGCTGCCGCATAGGCCATCAGCTCCTCCATCTCGGTGCCGGCGCAGTGGCGCGCGTCCATGGCGAGGAACGCGACCTTCGGCAAATCGACGCACATGGTGAACGCGTTGTACGCAGCCACGCACGCGGCGCCGAGTTTCTGGAGATAGAGCGTCTCAAGATCGACCAGGTGGTAGAACGAGCCGGTGACGTAGACCAGCGGTTCGCCCGCGCCCACCCAATCGCCTTCGGCGAAGTTCTGCTGGATCTCGAACACGGTCCCGCGCGCCTCCGCCACGGCGACCAACCATTCGACCATCAGGCGCGGCGTGAAGATGACGGGGCGGCGCATGAAGACCGCGTAGGTGACGCGCCGATCGCCGAAGCGTAGCACCGTCTCCTTGGTCTTGACGAAATAGCGGTCGGTCCAACGCGCGATATCGTCCGTGTGCGGCCAGCGCCCGCCCCGGGCTCGCTCGTCGGTCATGGCTTGCGCGCGCCCGCGCTCACGACGCCCTGATCGTAGCGGCGCGCTCGTTGACGCGCCCC
This sequence comes from Rhodospirillales bacterium, assembly GCA_030754475.1. Taxonomy (GTDB): domain Bacteria; phylum Pseudomonadota; class Alphaproteobacteria; order Rhodospirillales; family JASLLV01; genus JASLLV01. The sequence goes on along the minus strand of JASMAE010000348.1, from coordinate 357 downwards.
ATCTTCAGCATCTCGGCGACGAGGAACGCGAGTTCCAGCGCCTGCTCCGCGTTCAGCCGCGGGTCGCAGTGGGTGTGATAGCGGTCCGAGAGGTTCGCCTCGGTGATGGCCTTGGCGCCGCCCACGCATTCGGTGACGTTCTGGCCGGTCAACTCGAAATGGACACCACCGGCGTGGGTTCCCTCGGCCTTGTGGATGGCGAAGAACGACCGAACCTCGGCGAGAATCTGATCGAAGTGACGCGTCTTGAAGCCGTTCGAACTCTTGACCGTGTTTCCGTGCATGGGATCGCAGGCCCAGACCACGGTGCGGCCTTCGGCGACGATGCGGCGTATCAGGCGCGGAAGCTCGCGTTCT
>JASMAE010000347.1 GCA_030754475.1 Rhodospirillales bacterium | reverse complement strand
CAAAAGGGTCGCGCCCATGTCGTTGGACATCTGCGTCGCCCACAGCCAGGGCGGTATCGCTTATCTGTTGATGCAATCGCTCGAGAACGCGCTGCGCGAAGCGAACAACCCGCGCCATGTCGTCTGTCTCCTGACCCAGGTCGAGGTGGACCCGAACGATCCCGCTTTCGAAAATCCGCTCAAGCCGATCGGCCATTTCTACGATGAAGACGAGGCGCGCGACCTCGCCCAAGAGATGAACTGGCGTATGCGCGAGGATTCGGGGCGCGGCTGGCGGCATGTGGTGGCGTCGCCCGAACCCCGGCATATCGTCGACATCTCGCTGGTCCATGCGCTCGCCAAACGCGGAGCAGTGGTGATCGCGGGCGGCGGCGGCGGCATTCCGGTAATCCGGGACTCGGCCGGCGTGCGCCGGGGCGTCGAGGCGGTTGTCGACAAGGATCTCACGTCCGCGCACATGGCGAACGTGCTCGGGATCACGGAGTTGTTGATCCTCACCGACGTCTCCCGTGTGGTCCTGAACTTCGGCACCTCGCGGCAAAGCGAGTTGACGCGGGCCTCGCTTTCCGAGATCCGCGCCTACCACGCGGAGGGGCATTTTTCGCCCGGCAGCATGGGCCCCAAGGTCGAAGCCGCCATCCGCTTTCTCGAGCGTGGCGGCGAACGCGTGGTCATCGGACACCTGAGCGAGGCGTTGCCGACGCTCAACGGCGATGCGGGCACCGAGATTCGGCGCGATGGGGATTGACGAGGCGCGCGCCCTTCAGGTGCGGCGCGCGGCACGCCAGACGGCACGCGCCCTCGCACCCGGCCACACGCTCGCGGCCGACGGCGGTTCCAACTTTGCGGTGAGGCTGATCGGCGGGGCGGCGCGGCGCGCACTGGCCGAGGGATCGCAGGCGACCGTGCTCGCGGTCTTTCGGCGCAGCTTTTATGTCGAGGGCGCCGATGGAGGGCTCGCGTGCTTCGGTCCAGAGGCGATGGGCGCTGGCCCGCTCAACGGGCTCTGCGCGCTTGCTGAGACGATCGACTGGCGGGCGCGGGGGTTACACGCCGGCGCGCCGGTCGCGATCGCGGACGGCGCCGTCACGATCGCCGAGCGCTTGGTCTTCTCGCTCGATCCCGCGCTTGGGTGGCGGCCGCCCCGGCCCATCCGGCGTTGGACCGCCACAAGCCTTGCCCGGGGCCTCGAGCGCCTGGCCGAAGCGGTGCTCCTGCGCCTTCCCGGGGACGGGATCGGCCCCTTGATTCCCGATCTCGCGACCCGGCGCCGGCCCCTTGGCGCGGCCGTCGCTGCGCTTGGGCGCGCGGGCGCCGGCGCCGTCTGCGCCATGACCGAATGGCTCGCCAAGGCGGCCGCCGACGCGGCGCCTGACCGTCCCCCGCACGCCGCGAGCCCGCTTATCGGATGCGGTCCGGGGCTGACGCCGTCGGGCGACGATTTCGTCGGCGGGGCGATGATCGGCTTGCGCGCCACCGCCCGCTCAAGCGCGGCCGATTCGCTCGGCCGGTGGGCGCTCGAGAAGGCGCAGGAAGGCACCGGAAAAATCAGCCGCGCGCACCTCGCCGCGGCCGCCGATGGCGAAGGCGCCGATTCGCTGCACCGTCTCGTCGCAGCGGTGCTCGCGGGCAAGGCGCCGCAATCGGGCGTCGATGCGATCGCCGCAATCGGCCACGTTTCCGGCTTCGACGCGCTCGCCGGCGCAACCGCGGTCCTGGCGCACACGCGGCCGGCAAACTCGCGCGGCCTTTAACCTTTCGCGAGACTGAGCGCGATCTCCGCGGCCTCGGCGTTGGATCGGGCGACGACCACGCCCGCGCCTTCGAGGCATTCGATCTGGCGCACGTAGCCTTGTGGGTCGTCCGCGGTCCCGCAGACCGAAGCGACGACCGTGGGCAGGCCGTCCGCGCGCCCGGCCAGCGTCGCCGCGACCTCGCCGGCCGGGTCTTCATGGGCGCCGTAACCGATCACCACGTCGAGGAGCACGACGGCGATACCGGGCTCCTCCAACGCGCCGGCGAGCGCCTTGTTCCGCTGCGCCGGGTCGATCATGGGATGCGGTCGGCCGACCGTGTATTCACTGGCGCCCAAGTCGAGAAGGACGTGGCCGGAAGCACCTTCGCCGCCGGAAGCGGCGACGCCGGGGATGGGCGCGTTCGAAGCAACCGTCTCGCCTGCCGTCTTCAGGACTACCTGCGCCTCGGCGCACAAGGAGCCGCCGGTGAACAACCCCCGGATCCAGCCCCGATCCCGATCGCTTCGCGCCCTCGCGTCGCAACGGGGCGGCCCCGGCGTTCGGCTTTCGCCGGCAACGTCGTCTGCGGCCGCCCTAAGGGTGGGGGCGAAGCGCACGTTGGCGGGCGCGACCACCGAGGTGAGGCCTAGGAAACAAACCGAGAAGGGCTTTCGGCTTTGGCTCACGCGCGCGAACACGGCGTCGGCGACGCCCGGGTCCGGGGGCTTCGAGACCAGGACGATCCGCCGCGTCGCCGGGTCCCGGTCGAGGGCGCCGATGGCCTCCAGCGTCATGATGCCGCCCACCGCATCCGTCAGATCCCGGCCGCCGACTCCGATCGCGTGCGATATCCCGCCCCCGGCGCGGGCAATCAGGCAGCTGACCTCCTGCAACCCGGTTCCAGACGCGGATACGATGCCGACGTCGCCACGCGGCAGCGCGTTCGCGAAGCCGAGCGGGACGCCTCCGATCACGGCGGTGCCACAGTCTGGACCCATGAGAAGGCGCCCGCGCTCGCGTGCCTCCTCCTTTAACGCGCGCTCGTCGTCGAGCGACACGTTGTCGCTGAAGAGCATGACGTGAAGGCCGGCTCGCAGCGCCTTCAGCGCCTCGTCGGCCGCGAATTCGCCGGGGACCGAGATCAGGGCAAGGTTGGCGCCGGCCAATACCTCGGCGGCGCTGGCCAGCGTTTTCGGGCGCCACTTCCCGGTTTCGCCGGCTTCGGCTTGCGGTCGATCCAGAAGGCGATCGGCGTAGACAAGCGCATCTCGCCCGGCCTCCTCGTCGGCGGCGCGGAGAGCGATCACCAGATCGTCGGCGCCCGCCGAACGCCCGTCGGCGGCGAGCAGGCCGGCGTCCGCGAGAACCTGCTTGTTGGATGCCGAGCCGATCATCAACGCAGCCTCGTTCACGCCCGCCAGCGCCGCGAGCTCGCGCGACAGCCGCATCAGCGCCACAGAGTCCAGATAGAAGGACCGGCGTACCCGGTTGAGGACGACGTGAGCGCTCACGTCGCCTCGACGGCGGCCGCGAAG
>JASMAE010000346.1 GCA_030754475.1 Rhodospirillales bacterium | reverse complement strand
CGCGCGCGAGCATCCTTGGCGCGGTCCAGGACGCCTACACACCCTTGCTCGAAGCCGCGGGCGCCGAAGCCCTGGTCGTTCGCGGCGGATCGCTCACGGTCTTCGAAAGCCGCGATGCGTTGAAAAAAGCGGCCTACTCCCTCGAACTCGGGCGACGCCACGGCGTCGAGATGGAGGAGGTGGACGGAGACAAGGCGCGCGAGATCAATCCGGCGCTCGGTCCCCGCACGGCTTGCGGGATCATGTACGCCGACACCGCCAACACCATCAATCCCCTGCGCTTGACGCAATCGCTCATCGAGCACTTCAAGCGTGAGGGGGGCGCGGTTCGCAAGGAGACGGTTCTGGGTTTCGAGTTCGCGAATGGATCGCCGAGCCACGTGATCACGGACGCAGGCACCGAGAGCTTCGAGTTGGCGGTGATCGCGGCCGGGGTGTGGTCCAAGGACCTCGCCGCCAAGCTGGGAACGCACGTACTGATGGAAGCGCAACGCGGCTACCACGCCATGCTTCCCGAGCCCGGCGTCAGCGTGCCGCTGCGGACGTCGCTCGCCGACCGCAACGTCATTATCTCGCCGATGGAGCACGGTATTCGGATCACGGGAATTGCTGAATTCGCGCGCCCGGACGCGCCTCCCAACTACGCCCACGCCGAACGCCTGATCCGCCAGGCGCGGGAGTTCCTCCCAGGTCTGAACGCGGACGGTGCGAGCTATTGGGTCGGTCCGCGGCCGCAGACGCCCGACACGTTGCCGGTGATCGGACGCTCGCCGCACCATGCCAACGTGCTTTTCGCGTTCGGGCACGGGCAGAACGGGCTGCAAATGGCCGCCATCACCGGAAAGCTCGTTGCCGAGCTCGCCAGCGGGCGGGCGACAAGCATCGATATCGGACCATTCCGGCCCGACCGGTTCTAAAGCGCGCGCCCGGACCGAGACCCATGGACCGCGATCACGACGTGCCCATCCTGTTGACGCCGGGTCCGCTCACGACTTCGGCCCAGGTAAGGGGCGCGATGCGCCGTGACTGGGGTTCGCGCGACGCGGATTTCGTCGCCCTGACGGCGGGGGTCCGCGAACGCCTGGTATCGCTGGTCGGCGGCAAAGGGACGCACGTCTGCGTGCCGGTGCAAGGAAGCGGCACGTTCGCCATCGAGGCGACGATCGGAACCCTGGTTCCCCGCGACGGCAAGGCTCTGGTCCTCGTCAACGGCGCTTATGGGCGCCGCATGGTCCATATCCTCGAACGGATCGGCCGCGCGGTTGCGGCGCTCGAGGCGCCGGAGGAGGCGCCCCATCCGGTCGCCGGCCTGGATGCGGTGCTCGCCGGCGACGACACGATCTCACACGTGCTGGCAGTCCACTGCGAGACCACGTCGGGCATCCTCAATCGCATCGACGAGATCGCGGCGGCGGTTGCGGCCCGCGGCCGCGGCCTCATCATCGACGCCATGAGCTCGTTCGGCGGGATTCCTATCTCGGCGCGTGACACCCCCTTTGATGCGCTGGTCGCGGCTTCGGGAAAGTGTCTCGAAGGCGTCCCCGGGCTCGGGTTCGCGCTTTTGCGGCGCGAGGCCCTGGAGGCGTCCGAGGGCAACGCCCATTCGCTCAGCCTCGATCTATACGAACAGTGGAATTCGATGGAACGCGATGGCCAATGGCGATTCACGCCGCCTACCCACGTGGTGGCGGCGCTTTCGGCGGCCCTGGACGCACTGGAGGCCGAAGGCGGCGTCGAGAAACGCCTCGCACGATACCAGGAAAACTGCCGTGTCCTGGTCGAGGGCATGCGCGAAATGGGCTTCGAGACGGTTCTCGCGGATGAGGTCCAGGCCCCGATCCTCGTCACTTTCCACGTGCCGGCCGACCCGCGATTCCGATTTGACTCCTTTTATGCGGCCATGCGATCGCGCGGCTTCCTGATCTATCCCGGCAAACTCACGCAGGCCGAGAGCTTTCGAATCGGGTGCATCGGAAATCTGGACGAAGCGGTGATCCGGAAGGCGCTCGCGGCCGTTCACGAGACGATCGCGGAGATGGGCCTCGAATCATGCGGCCGACGCGCCGCGTGAGCCGCGCTCGAGCGTTATCCACTCACGTGGGATCGTACCGGCCCGCATGGCCCAATTGATCGGAGAGCCTGGATCAGATCACGGTCGGGCGGAATCACCTGCGGTGATCCAGCGGGCGTGTGAATCTGGTCGCCACTATAGAAATCGAGCGGATTCACGCGCTTGGTTGGAGCCGCATCGCGGTTCCAATCAAACGCGATCCGCTCTATGGAGGAGGCGATGAACCCGAGCGATGTGAAGACGGCGGCCGATGCGCGGGCGATCGTCGAAGAACGGGGCCTGTCCCACGTCAAAGTCGGCGTCTTCGACATCGACGGCGTGCTGCGCGGAAAGTACATGAGCCGCGAGAAGCTCTTCTCGTCGCTCGAAAGCGGATTCGGATTCTGCGACGTGGTCTTGGGATGGGACTCCCACGATCAGCTTTACGACAATGTCGCGTTCACCGGGTGGCACACGGGATATCCCGATGCGACCGTGCGAATCGTGCCCGAATCGTGCCGAGCGATCCCGTGGGAGGACAACATGCTGTTGTTCCTTGGCGAATTCGCCCCGCCCGCGGACGCCTATTGCCCCCGCGGCGTGCTCGGCCGGGTCGTCGAACGGTGCGCCCGGCTGGGCTACTCCTCGCGCGTCGGTTTCGAGTACGAATTCTTCGTCTTCGAGGAAACTCCGCACTCGGTCCGGGACAAGCACTACCGCAACCTCAAGCCCTTGGCGCCCGGGTTCTTCGGCTACTCGGTGCTGCGCAATTCCGTCCATTTCGGGTTCTATTCCGACCTTCTCTCGGGCACGAACGCGATGGACGTCGCGCTGGAAGGACTGCACGAAGAGACCGGGCCCGGGGTTCTCGAAGCGGCGATCGCCGCGGCGGATGGGCTGGCCGCCGCCGACAAGGCCGCGCTTTTCAAGACGTTTGCCAAGGTGGCGGCCCAGAAATCGGGCCTGATGGCAACCTTCATGGCCAAATGGTCGCCCGACTGGCCGGGGTAAAGCGGTCACATCCACGTATCGCTACGCAACGTCGGCGGCGATCCCGTATTTCACGCGGCCGACCAGGATCACGACATGAGCGTCGTGATGCGCCACTTCATCGGCGGCCAGCAACGGCTGATGCCGGAGCTGTTGGCCATGGTGGCGCCGACCGTGAATTCTTTCACACGGCTAGTCCCCGGATTCTGGGCACCGACCGAAGCGAGCTGGGGCATCGACAACCGGACCTGCGCGCTAAGGGTCGTTCCGGGCAAGCCCGAGTCCTTGCGCGTCGAGTACCGCGTCGCTGGCGCCGACGCCAACCCCTTTCTCGCGCTTGCGGCGGCGCTGGCGTCGGGCCTTTGGGGCGTCGAAAACGCGGTCGAGCCGGATCCGGCCGCCACCGGCAACGCATACGCGGCCACGTACGCGGACGCGCTTTCGTTCCCGCCGACCCTTTGGGAGGCCGCGCAGCGGCTCAAGGCATCTGCGATGGCGCGCGATTGGTTCGGCGAGGCCTTCGTCGAGCACTTCGCCGCCACCCGCGAGTGGGAGGAGCGCGCGTTTCGCCGCCACATCACGGACTGGGAGCTCGAGCGCTACTTCGAGATCATCTGACGCGAGCGTCGCGGAGGGCCGCAAACCATGAACACGAACGATTCTCTGCCGTGGGGCGACTGGATCTATCCCACGCAATTCCGCTTC
>JASMAE010000345.1 GCA_030754475.1 Rhodospirillales bacterium | reverse complement strand
TTCCGGGGTGTCGTCGGTGCTGCCGTCGTCGACGTACACGATCTCGTAGTCCAGTTTGCCATCGAGGGCGCCGCGGATATCCGCGACGAGCGGGCGCAGGTTTTCGGCCTCGTTGAAGACCGGCACGACGACCGACAACGCCGGCGCGTCCGGCGTTTCGGTCGCGGGGTCGTCGGTGACGCGATCGGCCGCCATTGATCGAGTCCGAAAGGAGGAGAGCCATGACGCGCGGTGCCCGGGGGTTATTGCACGGGCCGATTCTCCGCGCAAAGGTCTTTCCGGGATCGGCGGCCACCTCGCCGGTTTACGATACCGCCAACGCGGCGCGTCCCGGTCGACCGGCCCACGAACAGGTTGACGCGGGCTGTCTTCAGTGCTTCGAATCCGAACACCCGACGCCGTGTCCCGTCGCGTCCCTTCGTTGCGGGCGGGAATGCGTACCGGGAGGGTGTGGAGGTGATGGTGGACTATCCGGAAACGACCGAACGCGCACGGGCTCTGGCCCAATCGGCGCTGTCGCTCATGGAGAAACATGGGATCGCGCTCAGTCCCAAGAACTTCGCAGTTTGGTACCTCTACTTCTCGGGTCGCGAGCCGGAGCTCGTCCGGTCCCTCGACAAACTGATGGACGGGGCACACGCGCTCACCGACCAAGTCAACGATGAGGCGTACCGTCGTTTCTTGTCCTCAGACGACGAGGGCGCCGCGCTGGAAGACGCCGCCCACCGGACCAGGACCGAACTCGACAAGATTCTCGACCTGGTCGCGAGCGCGGGCGCCGGAGCCGCCGAATACGGCGACGCATTGGATTCCGCTTCCAGCGCGTTGGCGGGGGTGGACGAATCCGACCAGCTTTCTTCGGTCGTCGCCAACATCGTCACCGCGACGCGAATCATGCGGGAAAGGAACGAGACGCTCGAATCGCGCTTAGGCGAATCGGCGGCGGAGATCGAGCAGCTCAAGGTGAACCTGGCGGACACGCGCCGTAAGGCGATGACCGACGCGCTGACCGGGATTCTGAACCGCAGTTCGTTCGACGCCGAGATCGCGCGCGCCGTTCAGGAGGCGTAAGAGTCGCGTCAGCACCTTTCGCTTCTGATGGCGGACATCGACCATTTCAAGCGATTCAACGATTCCTTTGGCCATCAGGTGGGTGACAAAGTGCTCGCCCTGACGGCGGCGACCTTGAAGGAGTGCATCAAAGGCCAGGATATCGCGGCCCGCTACGGAGGTGAGGAGTTCGTGGTGGTTCTTCCACGCACCGACTTGCGCGGGGCCGCCAAGGTCGGCGAAACGGTACGCCAGAGAATTTCGGAGAAGCAGCTGGTCAACCGCTCGACGGGCGAGAACCTGGGACGAATCACCATCTCCGTCGGGGCTTCCAATCTGCTTCACGGCGAAGACCTCACCGAATTCGTCGAGCGCGCCGACCAGGCCCTTTATCTGGCCAAACGGACCGGGCGGAACCGGGTCGCGACCCAAGACGACGTGCGTGCGGACGCCATCTCGGCCCACTCCTGAGCCTTTCGCAAGGCCGGCCTCGCCGTGCCGGCGGTGAGGGGAACGGCGCCCGGCCATGGCTGGATTTTTTCTCGGATCGTCGAAGATCGCCATCGATTCCGGCGCCTCCTCGACCAGATCGTGGTCGGTCGGAATCGCTTTCGGCGATCCGCCGACCCGGTGAATCTGGTCGATCTCACTAAATCGAGCGGCGTTAAGCGCCCGAAACGAACCGCATCGCGTTTCCGTTCGCGCGCGATCCGCGCTCGGCGCCGGCCGCGGCGACCACCCGGGCTCGTTCCGGCGCCCGAAGCCCGGCTTTGACGAAGGCCGTCCAAACACCGTATTCAACGTGCCTGATTCGTCGCCACTCGGCGGTGAGCGAACGAGGTCCACGCGAAACCGGGCGTCTTGCGGATGCCCGAGACGATGCCATGAGGTTGCGCTCCTTAACGCCGGAACGCGTGTTCGTACGATTGCGCCGGTTCGTTCGAAACGACCAGTTGGTGCTGTCGGTGCTCGCGCTCGTCGTCGGCGCGGTGGCGGGCGGTGCCGTCGTGGCTTTCCGCGAAGCGATTCTGATTGTTCAGTTGGCGGCGTTCGGTAGCCGGGACGAGCACCTCTACATTCACGCCGAGGGGCTGGCGTGGTGGTGGCTGTTGGCGGCGCCGGCGGCAGGCGGATTGATCGTCGCCGGGCTCGTTCGTGCGTTGACGGCGAAGGGTCGCGCGGAGGGCGTGGCCGACGTGATCGAGGCAAACGCGCTTCGTGGCGGACGGATGTCGCTCAGCGCCGGCCTCGCCGCCGCGCTGGTGAACGCGGTGTCGCTCGGCGTCGGCGCGTCCGCGGGCCGCGAAGGGCCGGCGGTGCATTTGGGCGCTACATTCGGCGGCTGGATCGCCGAGAAGCTTCACATGACGCGCGCCATGTCGCGCACCCTGCTCGGTTGCGGTGTCGCGGCCGCGGTCGCGGCGTCCTTCAATGCGCCCATCGCCGGCGCGCTGTTCGCCAACGAGGTGGTGGTCGGCCACTACGCGCTGCGCGCGTTCGCGCCCATCGTCATCGCCAGCGTCACGGGCACCGCGGTCTCGCGGGCCTATTTCGGGGATTTCCCGGCGTTCGAGCTGGCGCCGTCGCAGATCGAATCGTTCGCCGAGATCCCGGCGTTCGCCGGCCTCGGCCTCACCGCCGGCCTCACGGCCGTCTTGTTTATGTACGGCATCCGCTTGGTGGGGGTTGGGCTCGAAAAGACCCCGTTTCCCGTCTGGTCGCGCCCGGCACTCGGCGGTTTCGCCCTCGGCGCGCTGGCGATCGTGTTTCCCCAGGTGTTGGGGGTGGGGTACGGCGCCACCGAATCGGCGCTCGCGAGCGTATTTCCCTTGTGGCTCCTGTTCGCCCTGGTGCTCGCCAAGATCGCGGCCACCTCGATCAGTTTGGGATGCGGCTTCGGCGGCGGCGTGTTCAGCCCCTCGCTGGTGATCGGCGCCATGCTCGGCAGCGCATACGGCATCGTGGCGGGCCAGATATTTCCCGAGGCCGCCTCCGGGACGACGGCCTATGCCGTCATCGGGATGGGTGCGGTGGCGGCGGCCGTGCTTGGCGCGCCCATCTCCACGACCATCATCATCTTCGAGCTGACCGGCGATTATGCGTTGACGGTCGCGGCCATGGTGGCCGTCGTCGTCGCTTCGGTGGTCACCCAGCAGCTATACGGGCGATCCTTCTTCACCCGACAGCTCGAAGACCGCGGCCTAGACCTCAGGGCTGGATTCGAAACCGCGCTCTTGCGCGGGATCGCGGTGCGGGACGTGATGACGCGAGAAATCGCCCGGGTGACTCCCGATACGGGTCTGCCGATGGTACGGCGCATGCTTCAGCGCGACCCATCGGGTCAGCTTTTCGTCGTCCGCGACGACGGCGTACTCCACGGGACCGTTACGCTGGCAGACCTCAGAGAGGCCGCCTTCGATCCGGCGGCGGACACCCAGATCAACGCCGCCGACGTCGCGCGTCTGCATCCACCGGCGCTGTGCGCCGCCGACACCTTGGATGAAGCGCTCAAGATTTTCCGCGATACCGGCGAGGCCCACATCGCGGTCATCGACACGCACGAGACGGAAACGTTCCTCGGGTGCCTTCACGAGCGCGATCTCATGAACGCTTACAACCGGGGCCTGATCGCGAGCCGCCGCGAAGAGCGGGGCGTTTGACGGAAGCGAATGAGGCCCGGTCCCTAAAGGCCGCGCCGAAGATCGAGCCACTCGTAGCGGCTCATGGACGGAACGTCGTGGCGCTCGATCGTCATTTCCTTCGCATCCAGGTGCAAGACGTCGAGGGGCACGCTTACCCCCGGCTCGCCAGAAGTCCAGACCTTGCGAAGGAATTCGACCATGTCGGAAACCTTCTTGCCGC
>JASMAE010000344.1 GCA_030754475.1 Rhodospirillales bacterium | reverse complement strand
GGGCTTGCTCGAGCGGATTCATGCGCTGATGGAGAATCGGTTTGACGCGGCGGCGTACTTGGCGAAACATAAGCCCTGGGATTTCTTCATGATGGTGGAGATGGGCGTTGACCGGCTTCACCACGGGTTCTGGCAGTATTGCGATCCCCGCCACCCGTTCCACGAACCGGGAAATCCCTTCGAGGGAGCGATTCGCGATTTCTATGAAGCGCTGGACCGGCGCGTAGGCGAACTGGTGGCGCTTGCGGGCCCGGAGACGGCCGTCGCGATTATCTCGGACCATGGCGCGCAGGCCCTCAAGGGCGGCTTTCGCATTAACCAGTGGCTCATTCACGAAGGTTATTTGGTGTTGAAGCGGGCGCTGCCGGACACGGCGACGCCGCTTGATCACGCGATGGTGGACTGGACTCGCACCCGTGCGTGGGCCTGGGGCGGGTATTATGGCCGGGTTTTCCTGAACGTAGAGAATCGCGAGCCGAACGGCATTGTGGCGGCGGACGATTACGACCATTTGCGCGACGACCTCGTTGCGAAGTTTGCAGGTTTGCCTGGACCCGATGGCGAGCCCATGGAAAACCGCGCATTGAAACCGGAAGAGTTGTATTCCGAAGTGAGGGGAGTGGCGCCGGATTTGCTGGTTTACTTCGGAGAACTGGCGTTTCGCGCGGTGGGGACTGTGGGCGGCGGCGATCTGTTTACCGTGAGGAATGACACGGGGCCAGACGGCGCGAATCACGATTTCGACGGCGTGTTCATTTTGAGCGGAGACGGGCTGGAGCCACAGGGGGAAGTTTTTGGATCGACCATCTATGATGTCGCTCCGACGTTGCTCGAACTTCTGGGGGTGGAAGGGCCAAATGATTTTGTCGGCAGGAGCTTGATTGCTCCGCGGCGTTGAGCGCACCTTTTGAAGGGCGCTTCTCGCTCGATACGCAAGGCGTAACGCCGGAGCTATGGTAGAATTGGCGAGAGGAAGGCCAAAGCGCGCGTCGATGAAAGGGCTGTTGATGGGGACCAGAACATTTCATCAATCACCTAGCAACCAGCGCAAATAAGTGGACCCCGAATCTTGGACAGTGCGTTAAGCGGATCTCCTTGAGTATTCTTTGGGAAAAAGAGATCGAACGATGCGACGAAAACGACGGAATCATGCGTCTGGATTCAAGGCGAAGGTAGCGTTGGCGGCCTTGTCCGAAGAGGGGACGCTGGCGGAGTTGGCCGGGCGCTTTGATGTGCATCCGAACAAGGTCAGGCAGTGGAAGGCGCAGCTGAGCGACCAGGTGGCGGAGGTGTTTGGCGCGGGCGGGGGGTCACGCAAACTAACCGAGGCCGATACGCTCAAGCCGCACGCGAAGACTGGACAGCTGGCGTCGGAGAACGATTTTTATCCAAAGCGCTCGGTCGATAGATCGGCGCAGCGAAAGGAAATCGTTTTGAAAAAGCACGAATTGAGCTTTAAAGAGAGATGTAAGCCGATCTCTATTCCGCGTTCGTCAGCCTACTACCAATCGACGAGCGATACACCGCGCGACGACGTGCTGATGCGGGCGATGGACGGGATTCATCTGCG